>DUEG01000007.1 GCA_011176615.1 Anaerolineae bacterium
ATTTTACGCTTACAGTCTCACTTTCTTTAATCGCAAACTATTCGTGACAACAAAAATATAGAAACCATCAACCAATGATATCTATAATTAAACATCTTCAGATTTAATCACACCCCTTTCATAATCCCAAAAAATTTGTTGCAGACTTGTTCTAAAAACTAATCTAACCAAGGAAAGTGTTTGCCAACCGTAACAAAAATCCTTTTGGTCTCTTTGTCACTTCAAGTGCAGAAAACACATCCGCTGATGTCTAAATCAGCAAGTAATAAAAACTGATTAGACGCTCAATGAGATATTCCAATTCTAAATACAACTTTTATCCCTTTTTTTGGGGTTTTGCATAGAACTTGCATCCTTTCAGAGTTGTGAGGAGGTTTCTATATTGCTTGACTTTTAGGCTATAATAAGTATGATATCGTAAAGTTTTCTTTCCAAAATTCAAGCCAAACATAAATGGGAGGCTACCATGCGACGAGGAAAAATATTTTTCTATTTAGCCCTTATACTGATTTTACTTTTGGTTGGTGCATTCGTTGTTTACCAACGGTTTTTTAATGTTCCCGCACAAACAGAGAATCAGTTAGAGGCACAAGCGACGCCAGTTGTTGATTTGGTTGATGTAATTGTCGTTACCCAAGCAATCCCAAGAGGTGGGTTAATCGATGAAACTGTATTGGGAACAATACCAATTCCAAGGGATGTGGTCATTCAGGGTATGTTTACCGACATGGCGCAAGTTGTCGGGCGACAAGCGAAATTTGATCTTGACTCTGGTATCCCGCTAACATCAAGCATGTTAGTAGATTCAGCTGAGCAATTATCTAGAGCAGGCTCAATTGCAGCATTACAGATACCAAAAGGTAAAGTAGCAGTTTCGATACCAATCAACCGTTTATCCAGTGTCTCCTATGCACCTCGCCCCGGTGACCATGTAAGTGTGATTGCCACCTTCTTATTTGTTGATATCGATAGTGAATATCAAAGCGAGTTGCCAAATCAAGTCGGAAGCGTTTTGGCGCCAGGTGGAGGTGTTGTAATCGGCGCAGGGACAGGCGATCAAGGTGAAACAGGATTTCAAGATACAGACACAATTAGCAATATAACAGCACGGGTATTTGGGGGAGGTATTTTCGCAATCCAAGGACGTACTGAGCTTGACCCAATTATAAATGAGTTAATGTATATAATGCCCTCAGAGAAACAACGTCCTCGTCTTGTCAGTCAAACCCTCCTGCATGATGTTGTTGTATTGCAAATTGGGAATTTTCTTACACAAGAAGAAGAAGCCTTAGCAAAAGAGGAAAAGAATAAACCAACAGAACCTGAGATTCCAGAGCAAGGTCAATCTCAAGAAGGTCCGCAGCCAACACCTGAACCAGAAAAACCGAAACCGCCAGAGGTGATAACTTTAATCGTTAGTCCTCAAGATGCTGTTACGTTAAATTATTTGGTGTCTAGTGGCTCAAAGTTAACCCTGGCATTACGAGCAGCCGGCGATGATACTACGTTCGATACTGAGGCAGCAACTCTACAGTTCCTTCTCGATACCTATAATATTCCGGTTCCAGCAAAACTTCCATATGGGTTCACCCCAAGAATTGACAAAACATTAAACAATCCGATGCTGGAAAATGACGAGGTGCCAGTAGAGACAAAATGATTAGTTGCCACTTTGGCTTTATATGAATTTCGAATAATTGGATGGTATGAATGGGAGAAGATAATCAGATTCGGGTTATCCTGGTTGATGATATTGCAGAAACGCGGGAGAACATTCGGAAAATTCTACAATTCACTGCTGAAATAGAAGTGGTAGGGGTTGCTCGAACAGGGCGAGAAGCAATTGATATAGCGAAAGAGGAAAAACCTCATGTTGTCTTGATGGATATTAATATGCCTGACATGGACGGCATAAAGGCAACAGAGGCTATTCGCGAAGCAGTACCTTTTACACAAGTAATCATTCTCTCCGTTCAAGGAGATGTAAACTATATGCGTCGCGCCATGTTAGCCGGTGCAAGAGATTTCCTTACAAAACCACCCATGGTCGACGATTTAATCTCAGCAATTCTCCGCGCAGGGAAACTGGCTATAGAAGAAGAGGAGAAAGAGGCAACCCGTTACCATGCTCAACAAAGTGAATTAGGGTCTGGCAGATTAGGTAAGTTTCAACTGACCTATGGAAAAGTCATCGTTGTCTATAGTCCTAAGGGGGGCGTTGGATGTACCACAATTGCCACGAATCTTGCGGTTGCATTACACAATGAGGAAACACCAGTTGTAATCGTAGATTGTAACCTTCAGTTTGGCGACGTTTCAGTTGTTCTCAATGAAAGGAGTAAAAATAGTATTATTGACCTGGCATCAAGAGCAAATGAGTTGGACCCAGATATTATCGAGGAAGTATTAGTTACACACGCTGCTTCTGGGATTAAAATATTAGCAGCACCATCGCGCCCCGAATACGCAGAGGATATTACTGGAGAACAATTTCGTAAAATCATTCAGTATTTACGAAAATTATACTCTTACATAATCATTGATACAGCATCCGGATTAACGGACGCTGTGCTTGCCTCGATAGATGCTAGTCAAATTATTATTCTAATAGCGACCCAAGATATCCCTGCTATCAACAATGCGCGTTTATTCCTCGATTTAGCCGACGTACTAGAAATTGATAGACGAACGATCTTATTCACCATGAATCGAGTTGATAAACGAATTCCAATAACACCAGAAGCAGTTGGAGAGAATCTTAAACAAGAAGTGGTGTCGGTAATTCCATTCGACGAACGAATCGTTGTGCCTTCGATCAATCGTGGTGTACCATTCATAGCCACAGCAAAAACAAAACCTGTAGCCAAAGCCATCTTATCTCTCGCTGAAACAGTACGACAACGAGTAACTGAGATGGCTCAGGAAGAAATAGAAGAAGTACAATGATTTTTCTGATAGGTTTCTACCTAATAAGGGAGTAAACTGGTATGTCATTATTAAAAAGAATAGAAAAAGGGCAAGGAGTTAATTTAGCAGAAGAATCAGAAAAGCCAAAAATTTCCTCATTGCAAGCGAGGCGTGTAGCGCCACCAGGAGTCTCTGGCAAACGGGATACTTATACAGACTTAAAGACTAGAGTTCAAAATAGATTACTAGCAGAATTAGACCCGACAATTGATGTATCAGAAGTTGGTGTTGTTAGGAGTACAATTCAAGAATTATTTGAACAAATACTTACAGAAGAAAACATCGTTTTATCACGACAAGAAAAACATCGCTTATTTGAACAGATTGTTGCTGAAATATTGGGCTTTGGCCCTTTGCAATCACTTCTTGAAGACGAAACAATTACTGAAGTCATGGTCAATGGGGCAAAAAACATCTATATTGAAAGAGCAGGAAAACTGCATCGAGTTCCACTATCTTTTGAGAGCGATGAACACGTAATGCGAATAATCGATCGTATTGTTGCTCCGCTTGGTAGACGAATCGACGAATCCAGCCCTTATGTTGATGCGAGGCTCCAGGATGGTTCTCGTGTAAATGCTGTGATACCTCCAATATCACTTGTTGGGCCCGTACTAACAATACGTAAATTCTTTAAGAATCCAATTACAATTGAACATTTAATAGAATATGGCACGATTACACCAGAAGCCTTACAATTCCTGAAAGCGTGTGTTGAGGCCAGGCTTAATATTGTAATCTCAGGTGGCACAGGTTCTGGTAAAACGACTTTACTTAATATACTTTCTCAATATATTCCCTCGGACGAACGAATAGTTACTATTGAGAATGCAGCAGAATTAAGACTCAGGCAAGAACATGTAGTTACTCTTGAATCAAGACCCCCAAATATTGAGGGGAGAGGTGAAGTAACTATTCGGCAATTAGTAATTAATTCATTAAGAATGAGACCTGATAGGATTATCGTTGGCGAGATTCGTGATGATGCAGCGATTGATATGCTTCAAGCAATGAACACAGGTCATGATGGCTCTATGACAACCGCACACTCTAACAGTCCGAGAGATACATTGGCTCGTATTGAAACGATGACATTAATGGCAGGATTAGATCTCCCTGTAAGAGCAATACGGGAGCAAATGGCTTCCGCTCTTGACTTGATCATCCATCAAGAAAGAATGAGAGATGGGTCGAGGAGGATCGTAAACATCACAGAAGTCGCCGGAATGGAAGGGGATATAATTACCATGACGGACATATTCAAATTCGAGCAAACTGGTATCGAGGATGGGAATATTATTGGACGCTTAAGACCTACGGGTTTAAGACCAAAAGCAATGTGGAAGATTGAATCAACGGGTATTCATTTACCACCGTCTATATTTGGAATTGGTCAACGACACAAATATTAGAAGCACAACACAGTTGAAAGAGGTTAATAAATATGTCTATGATAACGATTTTGGCTTTAGGTGGAGGACTTGCCTTGCTTTTGATCGTTATTGGAATAATCGTTTCTATAACAAGCGAGCGTTCGCTTGTTGAAGAGCGTTTAGGACAGTACCTTGAAGAGCAGACTGTTGAGCAAACCGTATCCCCGGATAGCACCCCATTAACAGATTGGTTAAATGTTCAAGTTAAATCGTCTCAGTGGGGGGAATCAATCTCAAAGAATTTGGCTCAGGCTGACGTTAAATTAAAGCCCGCCGAATATGTTGCTTTGATGGTAATTGCTGCAATATCTTTAGGTGCAATTAGCTGGTTGCTTGGAGGAAAATCAATTGTTAGTGGTTTAATCGGTATGATAATAGGGGTGTTTCTACCTCGTTTTTATGTCGGAAAGCAAAAGACTAATCGTCTACTTAAATTTAATGAACAACTTCCAGATATGTTAAATCTAATGGTCAACGGGCTACGTGCTGGTTATTCAACAATGCAGGCAATGGAAGCAATTAGCAAGGAAATGCCTGATCCAATTTCATCAGAATTTCGTCGAGTAGTTCAAGAAATGCAATTGGGAATACCAATGGAAGATGCTCTTAGCAACCTATTCCGGCGGATTAATAGCGATGATCTTGATCTAATAATTGCAGCGATTAATGTGCAGAGGGAAGTTGGGGGTAACTTAGCAGAGATTCTAGACACAATTTCTTATACAATCCGCGAGAGAGTACGGATAAAAGGCGAGATAAGAGTGCTTGTGTCTCAGGTAATGTATTCTGGGAAGTTTCTATCCTTGCTTCCTGTAATATTATCGCTATTATTGTGGTTTTTAAATAGAGACTATTTGATGACTCTTTTCCAACCAGAAAATAGAATATGTGGTTTTATTGTCCTTGGGGTTGCAGCTATCCTAATTATTTCAGGGTATTTAGCGATGAATAAAATTGCTGATATTGAAGTATGACGAGAGGCTAGGAGAAAAATAGATGAATATCCTGATAATTTTAGGCGCAGTATTTCTCGTTATTGTTGTTGCTGTGATATTGATTGTTGTTGGTCTTCGAGAATCCTCATCAGACAATGATCCGTTAGCGGAAAGGCTTGAGGAGTTTGCAAATAGAGGCGAAATAACATCTCTTGAAGAAATTGAATTATCCCAACCAATTTCTGAGAGAATCTTTATACCGATCGCAAGGAAATTTGGGGAATTTGCTATTCGTTTTACTCCTCAAAACGCAATCCAACAGACTGCGAAAAAACTCGAGTTAGCAGGCAACCCAACAGGCATAGACCCAACTACTTTCTGGGCTTCACGCTTTTTCTTAGCAATGGTTTTTGGAATTGGTTTATTTGTTTTGATGTCTATATCAAAACTTGACTGGACTCTAGGACGAAAGTTCATTGTAATCATTTTATTTACAATATTAGGCTTCTTTTTCCCCGAATTAATGTTAAGCAGCAGGATCCAAAAACGACAAAATAATATTCAGAAATCAATGCCTGATGCCTTAGATCTTTTGACAATATGTGTAGAAGCGGGTTTGGGTTTTGATGCTGCTCTAGCAAAGGTTAATGAAAAATGGGATAATGAATTATCTATGGCATTTGGGAGAGTACTTCGAGAAGTCCAACTCGGAAAATTAAGAAGGGAAGCCTTGAGAGATATGTCTGACCGTATCGGTCTACCTGCTATGACTAGTTTTGTTGCGGCAATCATTCAAAGCGAACAATTGGGAGTTAGCATGGCTAAGGTTTTAAGGATTCAAGCAGACCAAATGCGAATCAAACGAAGGCAATTGGCTGAAGAAGCAGCCCATAAAGCCCCTATTAAAATGTTGTTTCCAATGGCTATACTTATCTTCCCTTCCTTATTGATTATTTTACTCAGTCCTGCAGCATTGATGTTATTCCATTCTGCAC
The DNA here is from genome assembly GCA_011176615.1 of Anaerolineae bacterium. Taxonomy (GTDB): domain Bacteria; phylum Chloroflexota; class Anaerolineae; order Anaerolineales; family UBA11858; genus G519. The sequence continues at coordinate 6,331 of DUEG01000007.1, forward strand.
TTGCAAGTTTTTTCTAATATCAATATAAATTCTTCAACTGGTGAGACATTACTTTTCCAAGTTTATACAGCAATCATTGGATTTAATCTATCCACCAACATGCGCTGGTTGCGGGGAGCATGGTGTGAGATGGTGTTCTGTTTGCCAACAGAAAGTGGTAGAAATTAAACCACCTGTTTGTATAAAATGTGGTGAACCAATAAACCATGAAGGTTTATGTAGACGGTGTATTAATTCTAGACCAACATATAACAAATTACGCTCTTATGCCCTTTTCCTTGAACCCCTTAGGAGTGCCATTCATCGCTTGAAATACAAACGCGACCTAGGACTAGGAGATATATTCTCAAATTATTTGTACAATCTATTTCAAGAATTTAATTGGCAAATTGATATAATCATTCCAGTGCCTTTAAGCAAACAAAGATTTGCTGAAAGAGGGTATAATCAGTCAGCGCTACTGGCGAGACCCCTTGCTTGGGGCTTAAATATCCGATATGATAGCAAAGCGATTTCCCGAAATCGAGATACCTTATCTCAGGTCGGTTTGAACATTATCCAAAGAAGAGAGAATGTAAAAGGTGCATTCACAGCAATTAAACATCGAGTTATCGATAAAAACATTCTTCTTATTGATGATGTCATAACATCCGGTGCTACTATCGAAGCATGCTCACAAGCGTTAATAGAAGTTGGGGCAAAAAGTGTTTATGGATTGACTTTAGCAAGAGCGGTTCTTACAAAATAAATAATTTTATATTGTGGAGGTGGATTTAAGATGACCCTAAATGTCGAAATTTTTGGAAGAAATATTGAAATTACAGATCGCATACGCGAACATGTAGACAAAAAAGTTGGAAAATTAGATCGATACTTAAATACCATTGAAGATGCTCGTGTTGATCTGGCTTATGTTAAATCCGCAAGAAACGCTGCAGACCGTCAAGTTGCACAAATAACAGTTAGCGGAAAAGGTTTTATTCTACGCGTCGAGGAACGGGCTGATGATATATTTTCTGCAATCGATATTGCAATAGATAAAATGCAAAGACGCATTGGGCGTTATAAGGGAAAAAGATATAGGGGAAGGGGAAATGGTAAGTCATTTGGAGAAGCATTTGCTGAAGAAATCAAATCTGAAGAGGAAAAGGAATCTCCAATAATTGTTCGTAGAAAGCGTTTTTTTCTTGTTCCCATGGATGAATCAGAAGCAATTGAACAGATGAATTTATTAGGGCACGACAAATTCTTCGTATTCTTTAATATAAACACAAATTCCATCAATGTTCTTTATCAACGAAGAGACGGAACTTATGGTCTTATTGAACCAGAACTCGCATAATTTTAATGTTGGATCAATAAAGCTAGCGAAGCCCCATAATCCTTCGCTAGCTTTGGTTTTGGATTAACTACGCATAAAATATCAATCTGTGGTATTGTGTCATAGCCTTTTATATTAATGCTTTTAGAAAAATTTAAACTTGTTTTTACGTTTAGATTACGAAGAGAATTTATATATATTGTAAAAAGGGAATAGTCTATGGAACGAGAGAGATTAATGAAAATAGCGGGAATATTAGAGAACCAGCCAATTAATGAGCAGCGTATAGAGAATTCAGTGTTGGAAATCCTAAATGCGGTAGGAGAAGATATTGATAGGGATGGATTATTAAGAACCCCTAAACGCGTTGCACGCATGTATTCAGAATTATTAGCAGGTTATCGCGTAGATCCCGCCGCCCTTGTAAATGATGCCCTGTTTGATGTGACCTACGATGAAGTTGTGATCGTCAGAGATATCGAGTTTTATAGTTTATGTGAGCATCATTTGTTACCAATCTTAGGTCGAGCCCATGTTGCGTACATACCAAGGGGACGTGTTATTGGGCTTTCGAAAATTCCAAGGATTGTGGATATGTTTGCCCGAAGATTACAGGTGCAGGAGCGTATGACAACGCAGATCGCTGATTTTATCAACGAATTACTCAATCCCCATGGAGTGGCTGTAGTTGTAGAAGCAATACATCTATGCGCAATGATGCGTGGAGTAAAGAAGCATGATGCCCGCATGACCACATCTGCCATGCATGGAGCCTTTCGAACCAGTCTGGCAACAAGACAGGAATTTCTCGATAATATTTCCCGAGGGGCAAGCCCTCTCCGAATATAATTGAACGATCACCCTATTATTATCTTAGTACTCATACGAATTTTAGTGGTTTTCATAAGTTTTCCAGCGATTTCGCGGAGTGTTTTATGCGTCACTGGGTGTCTAAAATCCGGGATGATCTCCGATAATGGTACAGCAAGATGCGCATACTCCCAAATGTCCCTATCAATGATTTAATTATTGACTATAATAATATCGATATCAATGGGGCGCGGGTCATATTTATTTTCCGTTCTTATTCTACCGAGATCTGCCTCAATTTTTCGGATTATTTTTTGCTTGAAATAATCTAAAGAATAATTTGTATAAATTAGTAAGGCTGCATTGATGAAACATTTCCCATCATTGCCCACAGGGGCTGTTTCCCAAAAATTTGATATTACATTGATTGATACAAGAGTCTTTAAGTAATTAATTGCTTTTGGGATATTGTATATTGGATCAATATTACTCCCTAAAGATAAATAAACCTTAAATCTTACGTTCTCCGCTGGAATGAACAATTATTTACTCCGGTCGAATTCCACACCCACGGAACTAGCAAACCTCAGCGCCCGTGGTTTTTCTACACGCACAACGGCTCTCTCTACACGAGGTTGCTCTAAACACAAATTCACGATATCCGATGCAAGTCCCTCAACAGTATAGCGATTTGCTTGTTCAACATAAGCAATTACTTTCTTCGCTAACGTACGATAATTTACACAATTATCAATATTATCGGTGATACCAGCCTGATGCAAATCTGCAAAAGCAGTAATGTTGATTAAGATATCCTGCTTCTTTTCTCGTTCCCAATCATTGATTCCAATAATTCCTCTAACTAATAAGTCTTTGATAATTACTTTATCCATTTTTATCTCCAATTCTATTGTTATTTAAATAAGATGCCTTCCACCATCGAGATGGATTATTTCTCCGGTAATATATTCTGGTCCCGTGAGTAAAAAAACAATTGCTTCTCCTACTTCAGTTAATTTACCCCACCGTCTAGCCGGGATTTTGTCCAGAATATTCGGCACTTTTCCACTATCACTTGGGGGTAAGATCGCACCAAAAGCAAGACCATTAACAGGAAAATCAGGAGCCAAGGAAATAGCCAACGATTTAGTCAACGCAACTAATCCCGCCTTACTAATTGTATAGGAAAAATGGTCAGCACCGGGTCGTAACGCTCTCCAATCAAGTATATTGATAATCCGTCCCTTTTTTTGCTTTGAAAATTGTTGGCTGAGTAAAAAAGGGGCGGTTAAGTTAATCATCATATTCTTCTGCCAGGTACTCAGAGAAGTATCCTGAAATAAATCTGAAGTAAATATTGCGGCATTGTTAATTACGGCATCAAACTGAGATAATTTCCTGGCTTCTGAAATTAAGTTTAAGGTCTCGTCCGGGTTAGTTAAATCAGCCTTGATAACATATGCATTTTGCCCTAAACCTCTAATTCTCCGGGACAATTCCTGGGCTTCTCTGTCTGAATGTCCATGATGGATGATTACATCTCCGCCTTCTTTTGCAATTGCAACGCATATTGTTGCACCGATCCTTCTTGCTCCGCCGGTTACTAAAACAGTTTTACCTGTCAAGCGCATCTAAACCCTCCGAAATACATTCTTTTACTTTCTACAAATCAATATATTAAGTTTTTAGTTTCTTGCTTTCATTTTTATGAGGAATTTTAATGTACAAGATTAAGCCGATAGCCAATACTATCCATGCGATTAATTGGTTCGTTCTAAAACCCCCAAGGATTGTAACGCTATCGCCCCGAAACTTTTCAAGAAACAATCTCTCAGCAGCAATAAAAATTATAAATATAGAGAATATCGAGAAATGATATCTTGAAATAGCATTGCGTTTTATGATTATTAGGATAGCGGTAAGTATGATAAATCCCGCGAGTGTTTCGTAGATTTGGGTAGGATGACGTTTTGCTCCCCAAAGGTTAACGCCCCATGGACGGTTCGTTATTGCTCCAAAACCATTCCCGGATGCAAGATTCGCAAGAGGAATCGATATATTCATTATTGCCAAGAAAGGCGTTACTGAATTGAGCAGATCCCAACCATTTATTTTTTTTCGTTGTATGTAAATTAGAATAGCGAGAGCACCAAATAATAAACCCCCTATCGGATCAAGCAAGTCAAGGTTTAACGAAAAGATATTTAAAGGTTTTATTGCAAAAGCACCTAAGTTATTTAAAACAAATGTGAGTCTAGCACCTAAAATGCCAGCCAATATAGCAATTGTAATGATGTTATAAAGATCCTCAGGTTGCAAATAAAACCATTTACAAGTCTTTTCTCCAAATGACAGCCCAATCCAAATTCCCAAAAGAATTATTAATCCTGGAGTTTGTATTGCCACAGGACCAACTTGAAGTATCGGCAACATTATGGTGTATCCTTGAGCATTTGTTCCACTTTGGTTCTAATTAATGCTTCAGACATGGGGCCGCCATAAACAATATCATCAATAATACCATCTCTACCTACGAAAAAAGTTGTAGGTAGAGAATGAAGTCGGTAAAGGTTTGATACATCTCCAGTATCGTCAAATAACAGGGGAAATGAAAGGTTGTTTTTTTCAAAAAACGCAATTGCATCAGAACGGTTATCTTGGTTGGTAACATTTACTGCAAAAACAATAAACCCTTTGTCCTTGTAATCCTGGTAAACCCTTTGCATTATCGGCATTTCTTTTCTACAAGGCAAACACCAACTAGCCCAAAGATTAATTAAAATAACATTCCCCATGAACTCGGATAGTACAACGCTTTCGTCGGTCTGGTTTTTTAATGAAAAATCGGGGGCAACAAAACCTATTTGAGGTGTTGCGATATGATCCTGAGTAATCGATTGAGCATCAACACGGCTAGTCCAGATCCAGATTAGACCAACAAGTAAGACAATAGCGGAGAGAATCGTTTTGTTTTTATCGCTGATATTCCTCATGAATTACTTTTCCTAAGAAAAAATCTAGTTTACGGTTGATATACTTAATTGTCAAGCAGCGATTAATTTATCAAAAAAATGAGGATATTGGAGCGGTAAAAATATATTCGTAAGATAAGTGTCATTTAGCGATTACATAAGTTGATACGAAACAAAATTAAACACAAGATAATAGCCAATCAAGAAAGAACACCTTTAAAGAAAATAAGGCTCTGCAAATGACAGAGCCTTATTCGATGTAAAAACATCTTTTCTAAAAAAGATCAGATAGAGCCCATAATCGAGCTGAATACATTGCCAATTGCTGGGCCAAGCAGAGCAAGAATGACAATCACAACAACGGCAACCAAAACAAGAATTAATGCGTATTCCACTAGACCCTGACCTTTTTCTTTCGGTGCGAATAACATAATAATCTCCTTTCCTATAATTTGTTTCTACAATAATGTCTATATTATAAAGGATTATTAAAAAAAATCAATTACATAAACCTATCAAAGTCCTTACAATAATGAAAGTTCCTTCTCTCCTTTCTCTTTCTTTATGGGAATCTCTATCTGAACATGGGTTCCTTTCTCTTTATCACTATCGATGTTAATTCGTCCACCAATCATTTCAAGTCTGTCTCTTATCGCTCTCAATCCCATACCAGTTTTCATTGCCTCATCAGGATCATAACCTTGTCCATTGTCATCCACAGTTGTTCGTACAATGGTATCAGTTACATCTAATTGGACCTTTACCTGTCTTGCTTTGCAATTCTTAACAGCATTTCCCAGTAATTCTTGAATAGCACGGAAGATAATAACTTCAATATAATTCTCGAGCCTCCGATCATCACCCGTGATATTTAACTTCAATTCAGCATCAAATTGGCTCTCAAATGCCTGAAAGTACCTTTTAAGGGTAGGGCCTAACCCTAAATCGTCAAGCATCATTGGTCTTAATTCAAAAATAAAGTCTCTTACTTGTTGAAAGGTTGTAGATGCTGATTTTTTTAAACTTATTAACTCTTTCTTAGCCTTTTCCTGGTCTATATCGAATAAGCGCATTGCAATTTCTGTCTGCAGGATGAAGTTAGATAATGCTTGAGCAGGCCCATCATGCATTTGTCTTGATAGTCGTTGGCGTTCAGACTCTTGCGCTTGAATAACTGCTTCAATAATGTCAAATGCTTCTTTCTTGGATTCTTTCTTTGGCGTTGGAAGGTCCCCTTCAAGGGCTTCTAGAACTTTTTGGAGAGAAGAGATATTTCTTTCTAATCTTTCCTTATCGCTTTGCAACTTTTCCATTTGCCCGCGCATTACAAATAAACGCTGTTGAGCATCTAAAGCAGCGTCATATGTTTCTCGAATATCCTCTCTTGGGATTGATTCAAAATGTCCAAATATCTGTTTTAAGCGTGTTGAGGCAGTTTCATTTCTCTGTGACAAACGATTTACATCCACTTGACTTTGCTCAAGCATCATAGAAATCTCGTTCAATTCCCGTTTTGAATACTCATATTCTCGTATTAGTTCCTGTCTTATTTCATCCCAGGATTTTTCATTCTTTTGTTTCGGTTTATCATCCATATTGCTTCTCCCTTGATTAAGTTATGAATCTAAATAATCGTGAAGCCTTACCCAACCTTGGCGGATTGCATAAACTGCTGCCTGTGTACGATCCTCAACCATTAATTTTCGTAAAATTGATGTGACATGATTTTTTACTGTCTGATGGCTAATTTGTAACTTCAAAGCAATTTCCTTATTACTCAAGCCTTGTGTGAGACAAACCAGAACATCCATTTCACGTTTGGATAAAGGTTTTAATGGTCGGCCTGGATCGCTATAATTTTTTGTTTGTCCTCTTGAATATGAATCTACCCACGCCTCTATACTTTTCTTGTCATAGACTTTATCGCCAATAACATACTTCCCTTCAATCACTAATTTGATAATATTTACTAACTGTTCCGGATCTATATGTTTCGCACAGTAAGCAGATGCTCCTTCACGAATAGCATGGATAATTTGCTCAACATCATCATAAGCGGTCAAGAAGATGACCTTAGTAGGAATCTTCTCTTTTACAATTTGACACATGATTTGATGACCATTCATCTTCGGTAGATTTATATCCAAGATGAGAATATCTGGTTTTAATTCGCGCGTTAATAGCAACCCATTTTCTCCATCAGATGTTTCGCCAACTACTTCGAATTCATCTACGATTGAGAAAGTGTTAACTACTCCTTGACGAAATAAGGGATGATCTTCCACAACTATAATCTTAATCTTAGCCATAATCAACAAAAACTCTATGAATTTGAGTATAGCACAGGATACATATCTCTAGTAGGGATTTATTCGTTTTGGCGCTTTCCACAAATATACTGCCATATTTTCGCCACCAAGCCTAGGAGCAAATTGTCCATTGGTGCTGTAAATAATTTCCAAATTCTTAACTAAATCAGGATACCAGTTTGGAAACGTCACCAAATAATCAGCGTTTTTTTTCTCGAGATAAGTTGATATTGCAGCTTCATCTCGAATAATTGGAATGACATCGGGTGAAACTAAACCGGCTAAGTCAATTATTTTTCTATTGGAAAAATAACCTATCGCACCTATGTCATGTACAGCAATTATCGAATTTTTAGGAGTGTTCTCTCGAACCCATCTTGCAACAGCAACCATTTCCGTTTCAATAGCTGCCACATCTTTGCCATAAGCATTTGCGCCTAGTAACCAAAAAACGCTTGTAAGTACAACAATAGATAAACCCCATACCCTGCTAGCCAATTTCAATCTTATCGTTTTGTTTTGATTGAACCAATAGACCGTGCCAATAAACCCCAAAACAATATATGTCGTGATCATGGGGATAGCATAACGCCCATGTTGGTAAGTTACTGGCAAACGGTAAGCATATATTCCTAAGAACCCCAAACACCATAAGGACAATGCAATTAATTCCCATTTCTTTTCGATAAACCCTCTCCACAAAACCATAAGAAATCCAGGCAAGAAAAGCGCGCCCACCCCAGTAATCGGGATCAGGAATTGGTGTAATAGTCTTTGAAAATATGGTAATTCTCTTAGAATGGAATATTCTGCCTGCTTCGCATAAAACGTATTTGGCCACCATGTGTTTGCAATTTGATAGTTGAACAATAGATAAAAGGCAAAGGTAATCCCAAATCCGAATAACACGATTAATAATGCCCTAAGTTTATATTTCATCTTTTGTGGTTGTATTACGCTTAGAAACAACGCTGGTCCCAATAGGGTAAGCCCATCAGGTCGTACCCAAACGGAGACTCCAATAATCAATCCAATCAAAAACCACATTGACAACCGCTTGTCATGATCCAAGAGAAGCAAAAAAACAAGCAAGAGAAGGCATTCAAAAAATATTGTCTCCATCCCAGAGACTGCTGCCCAAACATTATGCCACTCAAAAATGACAATGACGCCACCCAAAGTGCTGATAACGCGTTTCTCATGTAGGTATAAATCGATTATTCTTGCCCCGAATTCCCCAATCAAAAACAATAATACCCCACTAATAAAATATGCCCAATACAGGGGATTTAACTCTAGCAAATAACTAATCGCAAGGACGATAACCCAAAGTGGCCCTGTCGCGCCTCCTGTTACTTGCCCATCTTCATATACCCAACGACCAAATTTAACCAAATTACGGGCATAAGTTTGATATATCCAGGAATCATCCAATGGTAACCCTATTGCATATGTATGACTGCTGAATAACAAATATATCCCAATAGCCAACCCAGTGCTGAGGATGAAGATAAGGTGACGTTTATTTCCGACAAATTCAATCTTTTTGAAATACATTTATTTTAAACATGTAAATTTTTTGATAGGAAAAAATAAAGTGTAGATCATTCGAAATCCACTGATCATTATACAAATCATTTAAACCTTCTGGATGATCCTGATCAATAACCAAGTAATCTGCATGATACTTCCTGGCAGCATTTAATAATGTATCAAGATTACCATTTGGGATGACGATACTTCTTCGCCCTGTCATCACAAAATAACCGGGTGGATTACCAACCATGACTATATCGTCGTCACCTGCTCCCCAGGAAACAAGCATGGAATCAATTGTTTCATATGCTCSCTCAGTTTTCCCCCAAAGAATTTCACCAGACTTATAATCATATATCTGCCGAATGGACACGAAAATTGTAAGTCCGATTGCAAATAAGACAAACCCCGAACYGAATACTTTTATTGCCTGTCCTCTCTGCCAACCCCGCTTYCTTTTACCCCAATTGATGAATTCATCTATCCCTACAGCACCAACCGCGTAAAACAGTGGCTGAATTGCTGCACTCGAGTGAAAGAATCCACCSCGGGCTCCCGCAAAAGGAAAAACTATCGTCATGACAAAAATCGTAAGAACCCAGGCAATCATTCCACWTTTAACACGCAAATCTTTTCTAAGGCRATAGGCGCCAATYAAAATAAACGGGKTTAARAAAATCATTSCCTGTTCTGCGACWAACCTTTGCARRTTAAYWCCMARYGCCCACAATCGWGMRYGAAAGATTTCRGAYATTCCTTGTGAGAGCCAATGTTKAATAGTCAAAGAACTCGCYGGATAATTGAATAATTCATCATATTTATTAATCCATAAARAACGTGAAAGATAGGGATTCAATAGGCTTCCCRTGACTCGAAGATTACGAAACATCCATGRTCCCATAAKAAGTAGATAACCTGAAAAAAGAACACCTAAACTAATCGCAATGTTCTTGAAATTTGCATTTCTTGAGAACTTCTTTCCTTGAACATAGACAATCAAACTGATACCAACCAACATCCACATCAAACCATCCCCTCTAGTAAGGTGCATAAAGCCAATTATCATGCCTAATGCAAACACTTTTTTCAGTGAAAGTTGTTCCTTTTCTTCAGGAATTGTAATGAAAAACAAACCCCCTAATAACCAGTAAATTGCAAAAGAATCACTTGTTGTTAAAAAAGGGAAATAAAACCCCGAGAACACTGCAAACATCCCCGCTAATATGGCAACATACTTTTTCTTAGATATTTTATATGCCAAATAAGCTGTGAGTGGTGATAGAAGACTTGAAAGAACAATGAAAATAATTCTGGATTTATGAAACGAGATGCTTCTTGTAATTACTTTTCCAACCCAAGCAATAATTGATGTTAAGGGCATCCAATATGTGTTTGATGGATGAGGAATTCCACTTGGATCATCCAAATAATTCCATAGAAATGGAGCAGAAAATCCTTTCCTATTCGATAACTGAATGCCTCCTGCCTCATAGAAGTCAGCATCCATATACCCCGGCTCGGGCTGAAAATGTGCAACAAGCAAGAGAACGCTAAATTCAAGGATAAACAAAATTAGATACGTGCGTTTTTGCATAGGCAATCTTTCTCAGTCTAATAATCAAGCGGAAAACGCGATGGCTTAGTCGCCCACCATTTTACCCAATAGAGACCGATAAACAAGCACAGCGGTAATGGAAAGAACATAATCGAACTCTGTTGCGGTTGGTTTCCATATTGAAGCGTTTGAAGGAATAATGCCCATAAACCGAAGAACAACAATAATAAAACAGTAACAATTGCCCAAACACCTGAGCGAGGCCAACGTTTGTTTATGTTTGCCAATACAAGAATTAATGGTAAAAACAAAATAATGAAATTCCCTGGATCTGTCTGTATTCCTATCCACTGACTAATCACAAGCGTCAAACTCGCGGTCCACAGGAACCAATTAAAATCCCTCTTCCAAGCCTTCACCCATTCGTAAATCAAAACAATTGCCAAAACGACAACAAAACCTATAATCAATTGGTTCCCTATACCTGTGAAATATTCTTTGAATACATCTGCAACCGTTCCTGGTGGATTGTAACTTCGGTATCTGAGAACCTCCCAGATATTCTGCAAAATCCAATTTGGTAAAAATAACATTCCAAGACCAATGAAAAGCACTTCAGAACCAATCGTCCAAAGGATTAATTTCCAACGCTTTCTAGAAATCGCCCAGATGAAAACAAAGACCAATAGCAATATCACCAGGTGAGGTTTTATTGTGGAATACGCCAGCAATAGTCCGGCAACCCCGTCTTGTTTTTCACGAATTGCCAGTAGAGAAGCCACGATTAATAATGCAACAAAAATCACCACATTCCCATTAATCAAAGCACGCATTGCGTGATACCATAATAAGGAAAACAACAACAGAATAGTTAGCACCCCTAATTCTGGTTGCCAATTCGTCAATCGCAAACTAAAAAAAGTAATCCCTAACAAAGCAATTTCTAAGAAGGTCATCCAGATTGCGCGTGCGAGATTGTAATTATCAATTAAAGCAAATGGGGCGAAGATTAATTCCGAATAAAAAGGGTAAGCAACTCTGAGCTCATGTTCCCCTTGTCTAGCAGGTCTTCCATAAGTTGCCGTTTGAATACGGAGAGCAACGGTATCAGAATATGGGCTGATCCCCTCGAAGATAAATGCCCTTGTTCCCTCCCAATGCACAAGAAAATCAGTGCCTCCAGGATTTTCAGAAGCATATTTAAAATTCATCCATGTGCCCCCCCCAACAAAGACGAGTACCAAAATTATTACAATCAAGATTTGAAGCGTTGAGTTCTTTTTCAAAGTCAAAATCTCATTATCCAAGAGTCAACTTTATTTGTACAAACCAACCCTTACAGTTCTGTTTGACCTTCGCCTAAATTATTATTATCTGCTATACTAAAAAACAGCATGTTACTGCCACTATACTTACTATGAAAACGCTCAATTGTAATCATTAGTTCATGGTATTTATACCATAATTGAGGAGGGTACGATGAATCTGCATCTTTCGAAAAAAATCTCATTACATACTGGATTTCGCATCATTCTTGTATTTTTGTTTGCACTAATTATATGGTCATTTGCATATAGTCTTAATGCACAAGCGAAACCGACTTCTTCGCCACCAAGTTTAGTCGCGCCAATTGATGAAATCACAACCAACGTATCAAATTATCCACCTCTGGGGATACCAGAGTTCCAGTGGACTTCGGTTGATGGTGCAACCAAATACCAAATCTTATTTAGCCAGGACATTAATTTCTCTGGTAGCATTAAAATCTCTACCGCAAACACTACCTACACTCCAATATCTGCCAGTCAATTTCAGGATGGTACTTGGTACTGGTGTGTAAAAGTGTTGTCTCCAGAAATTACAGAATGTTCACCTTTCAGAACTTTTACGAAAGAATGGGCAAGTTCTGATAATAAACCACAATTAATTTATCCATTAGACTTGCCCGATCCAAGCGCATCATTGGAATTCTTTGAAGGTAGCGTCTTTTCCTGGTCATATGTCACCGGAGCAGCTTCTTACCGAATTGAAATTGCTAGTAGTATTGATGGCTTTAGTAATCCAATTCTATCCGATACAACTTTAGCCCCAACTTATCAACCGAAAATTAAATTAGAAAACGGAACATACTTTTGGCGAATTGTCCCTCTTGACCCTGCAAATAGGGATGGAACACCTAGTGACGTAAGGTCATTTGAGATGGTATACGGGACAGGAAATTCCGATCAAATTACAACACTGCTTGAACCTGAAGATGGTTCTTTTCCTATTTTCACTCCTACTTTCCGATGGACAGCAGTCAAAGGAGCACAATATTACCTTCTTCAATACTCAACAGACCCGACATTTAATGAGGGCGTTATTTCTGTATCCACTCGAAATACAAGTTTCACACCCACAAGCAATTTCCATAATGATGAAAATTACTATTGGCGCGTAAAAGTTTATTCAGGAGCCTCAATCTCAGAATGGAGTACTGTATTTTACTTTAAGAAGAAATGGTACATACAACCATATCTGCTCACTCCCACAAATAATTATCAGCACCAGCGTTTTCCATTCTTTAGCTGGTCTCCTGTACCTGGTGCGAGTTATTATAAAATCGAGGTATCTCCTTTCCTCGACTTTCACCAAGAGGAAATAGGAACGACAAGTAACCCATTTTATACAACCAAGACTTACACTGGCGATTATGGAGTACACTACTGGCGCGTAACTGCGTATGACAAAGATATGAACGCAAGTATGACCAGTGAAACTCATTCTTATGTAAGTTATGCTTCCTCCTTAGCACCACATCAAGTATATCCTCTTTATTATTACACCCCTAATGAGTATCCTGCCCCCCCACCCGGATTGGGAATCTCGTATGATGGAATTGAACAATTTCCAAAGGAAGACCGAACAGTACCCCTGCCAATCTTTATCTGGCACAGGGTTTATGTATTAGATGATGGTAGTGTCTATCCCGGTGCATACCGGATTGAAGTTAGCACAAGCGATGCAATCAACTATTCCAACAACAATTCATTCACTTCAACCGTTTGGACTTATGATACAGAGAACCTTACTGCTACACCAATAAAAACAACAGATAATTTCACACCCACTATAGGGACAGATTATTACTGGCACGTACGCCCTTTAACCTCCATCAGCGGTACATTGACCGGAAAATGGAGTCAAATCTGGAAGACAAGGATTGATACATCATTGATCCTTACGCCCACAAATGGCTCGGAACCCGAACTCATCCGCCCCGCAGATGGATCTGAATTTGCCGAATTAACTCCATTGCTTCAATGGTTCCCTTATCAAAATGCAGATGAATACGAAATAGAAATAAGCACAGATCCTGATTTCGCACCCAAATATATAGTGGATAATTCCTCAGTATCTTACCCTGCATATGCGCCGCAACATGCACTAGCACAGCGTAGTCTAGGAAAATACAATTTTGGTACATATTACTGGCACGTACGAGCCCTGAATAACGGTTCCTATATTGGGAATTGGAGCGTCGTACGTAGATTTGATATTGCAGCACAAAGTGAATGGAATGGCTACAGAGCTCTAGGGAATACCAATAACCAATTACTCCTTGGAAGCGACCCATCATCAGATACATCCTCAAATTATGATTTAACCAATCTTTATGCGTCTCAGTCTGCAGACTATTGGTATTTCGGATTCAATGCAAACGCAATAACATCAACAAACATGACTTATGGTCTCTATCTTGATATAGATAAAAAACTTGATTCAGGAGCGACATCCGATCCTCGAGGATACAATGTTTCCACAATCGAATCTCACCATCCTGAGTATGCAATTTACATTGACCAAGAAAATGGGGAATTCACAGCAGACAATGTATGGATTTACCCCTGGACCGGAAGTTCCTGGGGAACACCCGTGACACTCTCATCTATAGGTGGCGGTTCCTCCGATCTGATCTATCCGCTTGACCTCTATGATGTAGCAATGATTAGTAATAATAATGCTTGGGCTGTTGGAAAATATGGCATTATTCTCCATTGGGACGGGTCATCTTGGTCACAAGTTCATAGCCCGATTACCCCGGTTGGAGACAATTTAAATAATAATCTCTACGATGTTGATTTTGTTTCATCCTCATACGGATGGGCAGTAGGGGAAAATGGGTTGCTCTTACGCTGGGATGGAAGTCAATGGAAGAATGAATCGTTATCAACGAATGGTGATGCTCTTAACGCCACGAACAATTACTCATCAACCCTTGGTCTGATTGTTGGAGATAATGGTAAATCCTATAAATGGAATGGCTCAAATTGGCAAAGCAAGAACACAACGGTATCAGCATCTTTGAATGATGTTAGTTTCGCTGCCGAAGATGAAGCCTGGGCAGTTGGAGCAGAGGGAACGATAATCCAATGGAATGGAACTTCTTGGAGTGAGTATTCTTCCTCTCCTACAACAAATAACCTCAATGCAATTGATATGATCAGTACCACACTTGGTTGGGCAGTTGGATCAGGGGGGACGATAATCCAATGGGATGGATCTAACTGGAGCGAGTATTCTTCCTCTCCCACAATATACAACCTGAATGCAATTGATATGATCAGCACTACACTTGGTTGGGCAGTTGGATCAGAGGGAACTATAATCCAATGGAATGGCACTACATGGAGTGAGTATTCCCCCTCTCCCACAAATCATCACGTTTATGCAGTATCCACATATTCCTCAACAGATGCAATTATTGTAGGATGGCGGGGTGAGAGTTTTATCTGGAATGGCTCCTCATGGGTGAGCCATGAAAAGCCAATTACTAAATATGTCGAGATACAAATCCCTAATACCGCAATCGGAATGTCAACAGAAAGAGGCAGTTATTCCCTTTCTCTCTTTTCAATCAATCAATCTAATAAGAATATTCAAGATTCAGTGCCAACTGATCCTAACGCTCCTGGAGGACAAGAACTCACTCGTTTTGCAAGTGTTACAGAGCACATGAACCTATCGATGCCACCTGATAACGTTGGAATAGACCCAACTACATTTTCTTCTATCCAACCATTTTTCTGGGATTATCCTATTAAGTCCCCCTGGATAGGGGCAAATATTAAAGTATATCTTGATCCAAAATTTACCAAAGAAATTGCACACTATGATTTAACTTCTACAGGACTCTATTACGCCCGCACCTTCCATGCTTGGTCTGTTGATTTTGATGGAGACAATACCTATTATTGGAGAATAAGACCGCTGTATTTTAATAGCTATTATGGATCATGGAGCCAAGCCTGGCAATTTGAAAGACAAGGATTTACCCCCAAGAATTTGCATGAATCAGTTACTTTTGCTACCCCAACTTTCTCTTGGAGCATGGTTGAAGGGGCTGAAAAATATGAAATCTGGGTAGACAATGATTCGAACTTTGGATCGCCAAGATTAAAAGTCACAACAACTCAAAATTCTTATACGCCTCAAAACACATTTGAGAATGGGATGTATTATTGGAAGGTTAGGGTAATACGTCATGGAAATGTAATTGGGGAGTGGTCGGTAGTAAAATCCTTTATACTCAGCCTTCCAAAACCAACGGGTTTAACCCCTAATGGCTCAGTTGTCCATCGTGCCCCAACACTATGTTGGGATCCAGTATTGAAACTTTCAGATGGGATTCCTGTTCTTGCTGCTTGGAAATATAAAATCCAAACAAGCACAGAACCAACATTTTCCTCATTCAAAGAAACTATAATAACCGAACAAACATGTTGGACTCCTACAGATGGCTATGCTGATGGAATGTACTATTGGCGAGTAGCCATGATCGATGGAAATAATAAACTTGGGGACTTCAGCGATTATGCCACTTTCACGAAACAGTATCCTACAACAACATTAATTGAACCGGCTAATGGGTCTAATATCATGGAAACCCCAACTTTTGTTTGGGAGCCAGTAAACGGTGCAGCCTCTTATAAACTTGAGGTGTCGACTGATCAAAACTTTCTTTCTATCTATGACTCCATTACTACAAACAATACACGTTATACTCCTATAAAAAAATATGATAGTGAAGTACAATACTATTGGCGTGTTGCGATTAAGGACAAGAAAAATCATCTTGGTCCAACAACTGATGGAATCATCATAATTGGAGAATTACCGACGAACTTCATCTTTCTTCCACTTGTTGTTCGATAGCATAGATGGATTTACCATCTGATATTGAAAAGTAATATATTTCTGAATTTATGCTTGAGTTTGTCGTTTAACTATAATATCGTGAACCAACGAAACAAGAACCCTTTCTCCAATGCTATATATTTGGGATATATAGCGAGATATTAGAGATTACATAATTTCCTGTAATTGATTAATCACAGGATCTCTTCCTATCAATAAAACCATATTTATCGGTTCACATTAAAATCTTTTAGAATATTTGTTGGACAGTAATGAAAACAGTAATAATAGGACTCGATGCATTAGATCCACGCTTTCTTGAGACGCTTTATGAGAAAGGTAAACTTCCCCATTTTACAAAGTTAATGGATATGGGAGGTTATTCACGTTTTAACATTTCTAATCCACCACAAAGTGAGGTATCCTGGACAAGCATTGCAACGGGGTTAAATCCAGGGGGGCATGGTCTGTTCGATTTTGTCCATAGAAATCCAAAATCTTACAATTTGATTGTTTCATTACTTCCTATGAAGAAGAAATTGGGGGGGATTCAATTCGTCAGACCTTATAAAGCGACAACCATTTTCGATTTTGCTGTAAAACAGGGGTTTCCAGCAACCACACTCTGGTGGCCTGCTACGTTTCCTGCAAAACCGGAATCGCCTGTGCATACTCTGCCAGGCTTGGGAACACCTGATATTCAAGGAAAACTTGGCGTTGGCGCTTTATACACAAATGAAACAAATCTTGGTGAACGGGTTGGTAAAACACCTGTTTATATTCTCAAAACAACAAGCAGTGGCAGTTATCAACAACACCTTCGAGGCCCATTACGGAAAAATGACAACAATGAAGATAATGCATTGTTGCGCTTTGATTTGCAAATATTAGAAGACAAGACTGCCATTATAAGCATAGGGAAACAGCGATATAAAATTAAACTAGGAGAATGGAGTCCTATTATTAGCGCAAGTTTCAAAATAAGCAGATTTGCCTCCGTACAGATTGTCTCCCGTGCTATTTTGACGAGCATAGAGCCATCTGTCCGTCTATACCTCCTCCCTCTCCAAATACATCCATTACATCCTTTATGGCGGTATGGTACACCTCAGTCATTTGTAAGGAAGGCATGGAACACAGAAAAATTCTTAACAATTGGTTGGCCTCAGGATACAACCGCCTTGGAAGATGGATGTATTTCCGATAAACAATTCCTAAAACTCTGCGAGGATATCTATGAAACGAGGAAGAAAATATTTTTCTCCAATCTTACAAATTTCCATGAGGGTATTCTCGCATCTGTTTTCGATTCCCTAGATAGAATCCAGCACATGTTTTGGAGTAGTCGCCCCGATATCATTGAATCTTGGTACATGAAATTCGATGTTTTATTAGGAGAAACCGAAAATATTATCAGCAAGCGAGCAATCGTAAACCCGAGGATTGTAATAGTCTCCGATCACGGGTTCACTCAGTTTGATTACAAGGTACATTTGAACAAATGGCTTTTACAAAAAGGATATTTAATAACAGAAAATCCAGATAATGCCGGCGATTTCAAAGATGTGGTTTGGGACAAAACAAAAGCCTATGCAATCGGATTGAACAGTCTTTATTTAAATCTACAAGATCGGGAAAAATCCGGAACTGTTGCCCAACAGGGAAAAACATCTTTGCTAGAAAAACTTGTAAAAGAATTAGGGGAATGGAAAACACCTAATGGGACAACGATTATTCAACATGTTCTCCAAAACAAGGATACATTTAATGGGCCATATGCAAAACATGGGCCCGATCTTGTCATTGGTTATGCACCCGGATTCCGTGCATCACAACAAACAGGACTTGGTGGCTGGGGCAGCCAATCCATAGAACAAAACACCGATCATTGGAATGCTGATCATTGCATCGATTCCGATGCTGTTCCAGGAGTATTACTTTCAAATCAAGGGCTATCCCATTTTCCCAACCCATCTTATCAAGACTTTCCTGCGATTGCAATTGATTCTGAATTAGACCAAGTTAATTCCTCTCCCCCAACAGATCAAACGATTGATGACGACAAAATAGTAGAGGAGCGTTTGAAGAGCCTTGGCTATTTATAGACGCAGATTCCCCTCTGCAAAGGACACATTTCGCATTTTCCTTTTATGCATAGCACTTTTCCACACTTGGTCAATTATTACATATCTCTATCGTATCCCGGGTTTAATTCTTTATTTAAATATGAGAGACTTATTTATCATTGGGGCTTATATACTTCTTTTTGTGTTTCTGGAATGCACTATAATAACCCTTTCCTTATCACTCATAGCGACAATCCTGCCACACAACTTTTTACGACAAGATTTTATCCATCGAGCATCATTATTCATCTTGTTCTCATTTCTTTGGTTTATGGTCTTTCAGACTCTGGAGATGATCACTAACAGCGGTCAATCCATATTGTCTTCATTCGTTCGAGAAGTAATCTCGGAAGACCATTCTTTACTAGTCACATGGATAACCTCAAAAGATTATGCTTCTCTGACAGTTACTGCTATATGGGTTACGTGGTATTTTGGTGTAGTTGGGCTGATTCCTCGCATAACGGAATTTTCACCAAAAATAATTAAATTCCTGGATCTCATTCTTGACCGAATAGATGTACTATCTTACTTATTCATTTTCTTAGACATTACAAGCATCTTAACTGTCTTAATTCGAAATTTACATTAACAAACTTAATAACATGGGAAAAAATAAAAAGTTGGTCCCCTCAAATATGTTTAGCAGGCGCGAGTTTTTAAAATTATTATCCGCGGTATCATTGTCAACTCCTTTATTTATCGCCAATAGAAATAAAAAGAATTTGCCTCAGATAACAAAGCCTAATATTCTCATCTTAGTATTTGATGCGCTATCTGCCAGAAATATATCGCTCTATGGTTATCGACGAGAGACAACGCCCAATCTAAATAAATTTGCTGAAAATGCCATTGTATATCACCGCCACTATGCTGGTGGCAACTTCACAACGCCAGGCACAGCATCACTTCTTAGCGGCACGTTACCTTGGACCCATCATGCGTTCAGTGCATTTGCAACAATGCTTAACAAGCCCGCTCGCACTAATGTTTTTTCTATTCTCCCAAAGGGCTATACCAGATTTGGTTATACACAAAATCCCCTGGCTAATCTTCTTCTCTATCAACTTTCCTCCGTCTTGGATATTCTCCCTCCGACTGAGATTACTGGCTTAAACAAAACTTTATGGTCCAAAAAATATTTCAAAAACGATTTTGACTTGGCGTTCCGTGCTGAACATATATTAAGAGCAAAAGATTACCCTTTACCTGGTCTTTTAGCTCAATCAGTGCTCGAGAAATTCCAGGAAAGCAGTTTAAGCAACGGACTAAACAAACAGTACAAAACGCAATTTCCACTCGGTGTTCCCTTCGTTTCCCAGGGTATGCATTTTACATTGGAAAATTCAATGGATTGGACGCTTAAAACTATTTCTGAACTACCGAATCCCTATTTTGCATATTTCCATTTCTGGCCCCCGCATGAACCCTACCTCACTCGCAACGATTTCATTGATATTTTCAGAGATGGTTGGAAGAGCGAACAAAAACCTATTAAACGCTTTTCCATGGGCGTGGCACATGATAAATTGAACGAAGCCAGAATTCAATATGATGAATATATTGCTTATGTAGATTCAGAATTTGGTAGATTTCACCGGAATTTAAAGCAACAAGAATTATATAATAATACCATCATCATAGTAACATCCGACCATGGTGAAATGTTTGAACGAGGCATCCTCTCCCACGTAACGCCCACATTATACGATCCCATAATTCACATCCCATTGATCATTAAACTCCCTAATCAAAGCACAAGAATGGATATTCACACCCCAACATCTTGTATAGACATCTTGCCGACAATTCGCTATCTGACAAATAATGCTATTCCGGTTCAACAATCGGAAGGACATATCCTTCCAGGCATCATTCCTCAAACGTCCCCACAATCGGAGAGAGCCATCTTTGCCATTCAGGCTAAAAGCAATTCCAAGTTCAAGCCTCTCACTAAAGGAACCATCATGATGGTAAAAGGACATTATAAGTTAATTAACTACTCAGGTTATTCTGAAGTTAAAAATGCCTATGAATTATATAACCTAGAAGAAGATCCAGAAGAACTTAATGATTTATACAAAAAAAACAATCCGATTTCAGAATCTTTAAAGATCGAACTTCAACAACAGATTGAACATCATAATCTATTATTTAAACAAAATCGGTAGTACGCGATTTTTCCTTTTAACCCTTGAAGCAGGATAATATTTTAGATCTTTCAATTCAGTTATTTCTTTTGCCTTTTACGCACAGGTCTTTCTACACCAATAATAAGACATTATATAAATATTCAAGGACATTGGAATACCATCGCTGTTGAGTCTTCATACACTTGGTTCCATTTCCGAGATTGAAGCAACTCATGCGCCAAACGGGTATCATCAGGTATTATCAACCAATCCACCTTATACTTGTCAAAAACATCTTCCCAATCATCTCCCAAAGTAATCACTTCCTCATACTCTCTTGTCAGTGATTCGCCGTAAAAATCTGTTTGCCCATCGATGAAGACAAATTTATCGGGCCACATCCGAAAAAGTAGGTATCCCCCCCATGGGAAATAATTGAACATGTTTCCCTCTTGAGGGTTGTCTTCTAGCCAATTCACCGCCTGTACAGGAAAAACATCGTTATAAAACACATTGCCACGACCAGAATAATCCAAAGTCAACCCAGAGAACAACCCCCAAGACGTTAAAATAACGACAAGCATTGGTACGAAATAACCGAACAATGCCCAATCTATCCTCTGAAAATTCTTATCTCGCTGAAAAATCCCACTTTTTTTAAAATATCCTTTCCATAAGTCCATTAACCCTGAAGCCAAGATAGGAGCGGAAATCACCGCAAAAATGGGAACATTGCGAATGCTAATCAACCCCATCACCATCCATCCACCAATAAGATAAACATCCGTAGCAGTATTTTGCTTTCTATTTAATCCCACGATGAGTATCGTTAATAAGATCATCCCCAGAAATGGCAATGCACTTATTTCATGAAAATTTGGGGACATATACTCTGCTGTATGAGTGACCAGATACTTGTTACGCAAAAATCCCACACTTGTCTCCCAAATACGTAACCCTGCCGGGTTTATCCCTGTTACCACAAGAGAAGCGACTCCACCAAGCATTAATCTCTTTATCGTTTCTCCATGTTCTTCAAATTTGCTTTTCTGCAAGAAAATATCTGTTAACAGTCCAAACAAATACATCGTCCATAGTACAAATCCAGCGATGAAAGCTCCATGCATATTCACCCATACCAACATAACAACGGGTAACCACACCCATCGATTCCCTTTCTTCTCGTACACAATTCCGTATAATAACCATCCCCAGGATGTAACGAATAACAATGTAAATAAATGGGGTCTCGCCAGCCAGTGGAAACTCGATGCAGCAGCCGCAATCAACGTTAGAGTCAAGGCACTAATAATTGATTGGCTCCTTGCCAAGCAAACACGGTATACGAAAACAAATACGACAGCAAGCAAAATCGCACAGCATAGGACAATTCCATTCAATCCGCCTAACCGGTACACAAGTGCAAAGACTACTTCACTTAACCATTCGTGAGGGGTTAGGGTTTGCCCGTACATAGTATGAGAGAATATATCCTTCGTAGGAATAGAATGTGTATCGAGAATGTAATTTCCAACAGTGATATGCCTTCCCAAATCGCCATCGATATTGAGCATTCGAGGCCCAATGCCAATTACAGCCAGAAATATTCCGACAAAGAAAATATCTTGAATCTTAGGGAGAATCAATTTGATTAAAAACGAAATTCTTTCATGTTTTTTCTTCATAGGAAACCATTCTCCATTTCTATCATGGCTTAGTGGTCGTTCCCAGCCCGATTTCTTGAGGTTTGATTGGCATTGATAGATAATAATAGATATGATAATCACCAATCAGGTGTTCTTTCCAAGATATACCTTTACTTTGAAATTGCTCCCGCAAATAATCATCTAAGGGGTCATTGTTCGTTGTGATATAAGCAACTCTTGTGGCTTGAGAGACAATTTTGGTATAGGGCTCGTAACGATCATCGCGTTCTGTATATCGGAAATCTTGATGATACGGTAATCGCGGAATAAATATCAATTGTTCTTGTGACAAAAATGCCAAAGGATAAGACACCCAATAATTCGTATATCCCATCTTTTCATTATGAGAATTCAAAAATTCAATCAATTCTCCCATATATCGATGATCAACCTGGGTAATCGCATCGAATTGAGTTGTAATTCCCGGAGGATTTTTATTGACACATTGGATCGTTCCCCAAATATTAAATCCCAAAAGGAAAAGTATAAGAAGACAAAAAGTATTACCAAATCGTTTGACAAGAGATACGATAAACCAACCTCCAAAGATCGCTAAAGGAACAGAAACGGGCAGAAAATACCTTCCCGACGGATCTGCTCCGAAAGGTGACAGGATAAAGCCTAAAAACAGTGTCAATGGAATACCTAGTAATACCCATTCATAAATTTCAATCGACTTATTCCTAATCCTCCGACAGATGAAAATCAACACTCCAAACCAAATCGCTAAAACTATAGGCATTAATGGAATAGCAAACCATTTAATCGCCCATGGAGGTCGTAACCCAAACACAACCGTACTGCCAAACAACAAAATACCAATCAAATGATTTAAGATTCTAATAACATAGGATGTCTGTTCTACACCTGCGATTGCTCCACCTCCTAATTCTGCTATCAGTGAACTCAAACCGTTTTCGAATGCATAAAGCCACCACGGAAACGCCCCGATAACAATTCCTAATAATAGTTTGATTCCATAATCGATTCTTTGTCGTTTATTTCCTTTCCTGATAATGTATAAAAAGATAGCGATTCCAATAGGAATACTATAAACCAATGTAATTCCAAATACCCATAATCCCAAACCAGCCATAACACCCCATGAAAACGCATAAATTCCACACTTTCTAGATTGTTTAGGAAAACAACCCAACAAAGCGAAACCCAGTAACAAGAGAATATTCCCAATTAATAATCCTTCTCCATAACCTCCCAGACTGGCAGTTGTGTACAATGTAGTATTTACGACAGGAATAGATAACAATAATGTCGCTATGATCGCTGCCAATTTAGATTTTGTTACCTTCAGAGAGATAAAAAATGTTGTCAACATAACAGCAAGATACAAAAGAGTTTGCACCAGGCGGATGATCCATACTTTTTGACCAAAAACTAAGAAACCCAAAGCTACAAACCAAGCGTCCAAACTGCCCATATATGTTTGTCCATAAAAGAAAATTGGGCGTTCGCCTTGTAAAATATGGCGTGCCATCAAGGCGACAACTGCTTCATCTGCGTTAAATGGCACAACATCCTTTACCAATAATATTACCTTTAGTAAGAAGTTACCAACCACACAAATAAGCAAATACAACCTTATTCTCTTTTTGGAAATATTCATTTCCATTTTTGTTCCTTTTCGATTTTCCTTTGCTTTGCTTTTTGGAACAAAGGAAAGATTGTATAACAGAAAACAAGTAATGGAAATACAGCCAACCAACTCCAATGATCAAATGGTCCCCAAATGATTGCCACAAACCAAGGAATAATTGCAAAGACGTAGAACCATTTCGGAAGAGGAAAAACCAACATTGCTAATTGACTATAGACTGTTGAATATGGTGATATTAAGAAGGATATTGACAACAAGGATAGTATCTTTTTTTCACCATTAATGGGAAGGAACAAAACCCCGAGAGAAAGAATTGCCCCAATCCAAAGAGGTATGTGGAGAGATGTATTTCCCTGCTCATGATGAAATTCTGCCGCCAAGGAAGGATTTCTATATATTTGCCATTGGGATAATAATACCGCTACCCAATTATGCCAAACCAGGAATGACAAAATCACTCCCCCTATAACAACCAAAGACGATTTCCACCGCTCAGATGACCAAAAAAACAAAATTATCGCCGGCAATAAACCATATTGTGGTTTTATCAACAATAAGAGTAAGGCAACTCCAAGGATATATGGGTGCTTTCTGTCTACCGCCCACAAACCCAAAGGCAATCCAAAGATCACATATAAGTCAATTTGTCCATAGAATATAATCCAATGCAACTGATAAGCAAGAAAGACAAGCACAACAGAGGACTTAAAATACAAAAGTGTCGCAATTAATAAAACTACACCTATCCCGGTCCAGATAATGTAACCAGTCTCTTCAGGGAATTGAGCAGGAAGATAACTCAAAAAAAGTGACCAATAAGGTGTAGCCACTTTCGTAAAATCCCTTAGAGCACCAGCGCGAAAAACGACTTGCCAATCTCGTGGAGGTAGGCTAAGATTTAATATGCTATATAATACGGTTATTCCCAAACCAAGGATTATGCCTATATTCAATCTTTTAAATTGCGAAGGATTATCAATCCCAACCCACTCGGAAATCTTTTTTTTCAAATGTTTGGTGAACATTTACCGCCTGCTCATTTTAGGATAATGACTATATACATCTAGTTTACTATATTCCTCATGCAAATTCATCCACAAAAAGAAGACCTGATTGCTTATCTTATCATTATCTTGTTATCGATAAATGCTTTATCTTCCGTAATGCTTGTCCCCTTTCATCCTGATGAAAGCACCTATCTTTATATGAGTACAGATTTGGATACATTTCTCAGCGACCCTTTTAGTCTCCAATGGAATCCAAATCAAGAAGAAGACCCACACCAAAAGTCACGAGAACTCGATGCGCCCCTTATAAAATATCTCTTGGGAATTAGCAGAAAGTTTGCAGGTATGACTCCTTTGAAAACAGATTGGGACTGGTCAAAATCTTGGGAAGAAAATAAAAATGCTGGCGCGCTGCCATCTAATGACATCTTACACTCAGGGAGATTTGGGGTTTCTCTTTTGTTCCCTTTGACCTTGCTTTCTCTTTACCACTTGGTTAAACATCTTACAAACTCATGGGGCGGGATTATTTCCATCATCTTTTTGGGTACCAATGCCCTGATCTTATTGCACACAAGACGGGCTATGGCTGAAGGTGCACTGGTTTTTGGAATCACATTGAGTCTGTTTTCGCTACTAAAAGCAGACAAATACCCCTGGTTGACAGGCATTGCGATTGCTTTTGCATTCAACGCAAAACAAACAAGCATTGCTCTATTACCGGCAGGTTTGTTAGCAGTTTGCTGGATAGCAGATAACTCCCTAAAAACCCGAATAATCCTTCGGAATGCAATGATTTATGTTGTTACATTTCTCGTTGTAACGTTTCTTTTAAATCCGTTAATCTGGCGTAATCCTCTTCGCGCCACACTTGCCTCTATAAAAGCGAGACAAGAACTGGTCAACCATCAGGTTGAGGATACTAGCAAAATTGCTCCCCAGAAAGCATTGGAGACACCAACACAAAAGATTGCCGCTTTGATTGCCCAAGCATTCATTGCGCCTCCATCCTTTTCGGAAATCGGTAATTATCTCCAAAACACATCTGCTGCTGAACAAAAATACATCTCTGTCTGGAACAATACTTTATGGAGAGGGTTCTTTGTCGGAGGATTTGTCTTCATCTTTTCCTTACTAGGTTTGATCTTTTCTTTCTCATTGAATAACCAACAAAAAAAGGAAAGGAAACGAGAAATAATTTTATTAGTAATTGCGACTCTCTTCCAAGCCGGTGGATTAATCACAGCATTACCGTTGCCTTGGCAAAGATATTACATGCCACTGTTCCCGTTCATTGCATTATGGTTTTCCATTGGTATCTACGAATCTATTAAAATTATAGAAAACAACTCCCTCAAATTCCAATAGAAAAATTTTAATAGTCCTAAACATAAACAACGAAAATACTTTCTTAAAATCATGAAACACTTACAGAGGCAAAGATATTACCTTTGTATAACCATCAACAAAGATTTAAATAACCAAACCCACCTTATCTTATTAATTCAATATCATGTTATTTCTTCGAAAATCAATAAAGATACTCTCTTAATTTCCGACGAATAGTCGGTTGACGCAAACGACTTAATGCCTGTGCTTCTATTTGGCGAACTCGCTCGCGTGTCACTCCCATTTTTCTACCGACTTCTTTAAGCGTATAGGCTTGTCCATCTAATAAACCATAACGTAACTGCAATATTCTTACTTCGCGTGGTGGTAATGCTTCCATGACGCCATCAAGTTGCTCTTTCAAGAGATTGTAAGCAGCTGTATCATCCGGCGCTGGAATCTCTTCATCCTGGATAAAATCTCCTAAAACTGAATCCTCGTCATCCGTAGGTGTTTCCAGCGATAAGGGGCGCCTTGCGACCCGAATCATATTTTCTACTTTCTGAGGTGTGACATCCAAGTCTTCGGCGAGTTCTTCGATAACAGGATCACGTCCTAATCGTTGTATTAAACGATGCTGAGCGCGTAATAATCTATTTATCTGATCTCCCATATGTACCGGAACTCGGATAGTCCTTCCTTGATCAGCAATTGCACGACTAACTGCTTGGCGAATCCACCAGGTCGCATAAGTGCTAAACTTATATCCACGACGATAATCAAATTTCTTTGCTGACCGAATCAATCCTATATTCCCCTCTTGAATAAGATCCTGGAAAGGAACTCCCCGTCCAATATATTTTTTAGCCACACTGATTACCAATCGAGAATTTGCTGTGATAAGATGCTCTCGTGCAGCCCAACCATCCCGAATTAAAAATTGTAACTGTGCTCGACGTTCAGCGGTTACATTCCCCCTCGCCATTTCTTCACGAGCAAGTCTACCTTTTTCGATTCTCTTTGATAATTCAACCTCTTCTGCTGCCGTAAGTAAAGGTACTCGACCAACCTCTTTCAGATATAAACCAATCGTATCATCTGTATCAATATTCGCTAAATAATTATCGGGGCTAACCTTATCACCTTGGTCTTCTTCCACTTCCTCTTCATCGATAGCTAGCTCCTCGTCACCTGGCTCTACCATTGGTATATCATCAATATATGGAATACCAGCACTAATAAGCGCAGAAAACGCTTTCTCCAATTGATCTACATCTTGTTCTGCATCAGGAAAAACGCATAAAATATCATCGATCGTTACATATGTCTTCTTTCTTCCAATTTTTATCAGTTGACCAATTGCAGTTTGGTTAACGTGCTCAGTTACCGATTCGTGATTTACGTTTTCTAATTTATTCAGTAATGATTCGTCTATCATATTATCTCCTCAATCCTTCCTAGTTAATCAGAGAAGATCCACTGATAATAAAAATCTCGCTGAGCATAGAAATTTTCTCTTCTACCCATATTCTTAAAATAACACTTATGTTTGTATAGTTATCCTTGTTTAGAGAATACTCTTTTTTATTCTAAAAATCAATACCCTATTTTTTTGGATACTAATATTAAGGACTACCTTCAGTTGTAGTTATTTCCGGCTGAGGTGTGGATGTTGGTATTATTGGTGGCGTATTAATTAAATCTAGAACCCGGTCTATGTTTATTTTAGAGACAACTTTAGGAGGACTTTGGTCGAAACGAACATAATATTGACTATTCGTGATGGTTTCATTGCCTATTTGAATCTCATGTGTTGAGCCGTCGCTTAGCCCTAGTTCGATCCGATAGGAGGGTACTTTCAAACCAATTGTGTCAAACTCGGTGAAATCCGCCAATGTCATATCAACAGTAGTTAACTCTAAACTACTGACAATATCTGAAATCGCTTTACTGTCAGTGGAATCTTGAGCAGGTGGTTCTTGTAGTATCCAAGCATCATCTTCTGTTTCGCGAGTGGCCTCGATACTTTCGCCTTCGTTATTAAATATTTTGATATCTCTAACAAAAACATCCTCTGAAAAATTCAACAAAAGATCAACACTTTCTGGAGTACTTATTTCCTCGAGATTAGCATCCACATTAGTTGTGTTAAGTTTTTGATTTTTCCAAACAAATAAAAGTCCAAGCAAAACGATAAAAATAATCAGGAGTAACAATGTGAATCGTTTGATCATCTATGTCCTCCTTTTACGTTGGATCCAAACAATTAGACCAGCAACCAACATAATCCCAGGCAAGACAAATACCATTCCCAATAGTATAAGATTCATTACATAAGGTTCTGGCGGCAGGAGAATCCTCTGCACAGGTGTTTTCACTGTTAAATTGATAATCTCTTCTTGCCCAGATGCCCAATCAATCGTGTTAATAAACAAATCACCATTACCGAGAAAATCGAAATTCTGATCAGTAGCAAAATTCGAATCCCCAAACACTGCGATTTTACTATGATTCTTAGAATTATCTGCTACAACCGCAAGAATTACAGGACCCATAATATCAACGCCATCGTCGGGTTTTATATCAGCGCCCTCGTTAAGGGAATCTAAATCCGTTTCTGCCCATGATTGTTTTGATGTCTCAACTAAGGATACAGCATTAATACTATCTCTTTGCTCGATTGTTACACTGCGTGCTGTTGGAAAGGCAGTGCCTACACGTTGCAACTTGTCGGTTATAACATGATTACCATATTGGTTGGCATATGCGACAAATGGTTGCCTTGATGTTGTATCAACGATAATGTCATGTCCAAGCGTCATACCCCACTCTTCCTGTAAGTAATTCGCCAATAAATCTTCCTGGTCACCAAATTTGGTCATCGGTACAGGTTCTTCCATCACTATTAACGAACCACCATGGTCCAGATATCCTATCAATTGATCCACTTCTTCCTGTGATAATGGATGTGTGGGTCCAGGAATTACAATAACCGACGCGTCAGAGGGTATCTTATTAGTTGACAAAAGATTAAGGCTATCAACCTCGTAATTCTTTTTACGCAAAATACCAGCAGCCTCCGAATAATCCTCTTGACCTGTATTCTCTATACTGAATTCACCATGCCCAGCAAGAAAGTATACTTTCTTGCCTTCTTTACTCATCAAACGAACCAAAGCAGATGTAATTTCCCTCTCCAGAGCGATGGTAACCTGTTCTTGCCTATCACCCATACTAAGTACAATCGTTCCGTCTTTCGTTACTTCTGCCTGTTGAGCAGCAACCGGATCAGACAAAGGATCTACGAATTCATAGTTAAACTTTCCATTACTAAAAAACTTATAGGTATCTAGGATTTTCCTAGCCTGCTCAGATGGTTTATTAGGAGAAAAAAAAGCAAGCGCAGTAACATCCTCAGGTAAGGAGTTAAGTGTATCTAAAGATTCTTGTGTCAATGTGTTCGCTTTGTCTTCTGTCAAATCCCATCTATGAGAATTGTTAACTACAAAATAATTAATAACTGCAAGAATCCCAATAAATGCGACTACCATGATAATCGCATTACTTCCATAGCGCGCTTGCCGCCCTGTAAATATAGTCTTTAATTTATCGGGGTCCAGAATTGCAAACAATGCTAAACCAAGTACCACCAAGCCAATTCCAATCTGTAAATAAAGATTGAACTCTCTAAAGACTATATACAATCCTGCTGATATAAAAACTGCAGCAATCGCTATATACAAACCAATTGGAGCAAAACGTCGCCATTCAGGTTTCATCAGCGCCACCTCCTTGTTTCAACGATGATAGTTCCTAAGAAGAGGAACAATGCAGTCAAACTTAAGTAATAAGTCAAGTCGCTCAAATCAATTACGCCTTGATAAAGCGTATTATAAAAGTGAGAGCGAAAATCTAAATATCGCAATATATTACTCCCAATTGATCCAGACGCTTCTGCTGGAGCACCTAACAACCAGAGTAACAATACAGCACCCAAGGTCGAAAAGAAGGCTGCATTTTGATTCTTAAATAATGTAGAAATTGCAACTCCCAAAGATATTAATGAGGCTGCGATAAGGAAAAGCCCAAGATAACTTGTAACCAACTTCCCTTGATCTATACCCGGAGTAATAAGTTGATTAAGAAGCAAAGGGTAAATCAATGTGCCGGCGAGAAGGGTAAGAACGAACAATAATCCTCCAAACCACTTTCCAACAATTAACTCCCAGTCCCTCACTGGGGCTGTCAATAGTAACTCTATCGTGCCCATTCCTTGTTCTGCTGCAATCAAACGCATTGTTATTGCTGGTGTAACAAAGATAAATAATGTAACTATCGGACCGACAACGATGTTAATACTAGGAGCATATTGCTGATAAGAATATGCAAGAAGATTTGAGTAAAACAGTACTCCTAATACCAAAAAGAAAAGGAAAGAAATCATGTATGCCATTGGTGTACTGAAATATAGTCTATATTCCCTTTTGGCTATTGTCCATATATTACGCATCATTACCCTCCTCTACTTTATCCAAGGTTGGGGGCTCATCTCTTGTTAATTGTAAAAATATATCCTCGAGACTAACCCCTATGGGTCTTAGTTCTATAAGGTTATATCCACCGTTAACAACCGCTTTGGCTACTTCTGGACGTACATCCTGACCTGGAGCAATTTCAAACTCAAGTGCACCCGCATCTATTCCACGCACACTTGATATTCCAGGTATCTTTTTAATGACCATCTCCAGATTATCTGAATCCCCTTTCACCTTTAATATCACTCGTTTAGCGCCTGTCAAACGGGATTGTAATTGTTCTGGGGAATCTTCCGCAACAATTTTGCCTTTGTTAATAATCAATACTCGGTTGCATATTTGTTGGGCTTCGGACAAAATATGTGTAGACAATAAAATCGTGTGTTCTTTGCCAATTTCACGGATGAGATTACGCACTTCTCGTATCTGTGCTGGGTCCAATCCAATAGTCGGCTCGTCTAGTATTAAAACTTCTGGGTTATGAAGAAGAGCCTGGGCTAAACCAACTCTCTGCCGCATTCCTTTTGATAGGCTAGATATATATGACTCGGACCGCTCTTCAAGGTCAACCTTCTCTAGTACTTCATCAACACAATCTTCGACTTCTTTCAAATGCCTTAAATCAGCCATGAACTTTAGATATTCGAAAATAGTCATGTCAGGATATAAAGGAACGCTTTCTGGCATATATCCCACTATACGCCGAACTTCCAAAGATTGGTCTATTACATCATATCCTGAGATTTTCACAGAGCCAGAAGTAGGTGGCATAAAACCAGTTAATATTCGCATTGTCGTTGTTTTTCCAGCACCATTAGGGCCCAAAAATCCTAGAACCTCCCCTTTATTGGCGTGAAACGAGATATGATCAATCGCCCTTCTAGAGCCATAGTCTTTTGTCAATTCCTTTACTTGGATCATAGGCACTCCTCAGTATCCATATTCATGGAGATTTCATTGCAGATTTTCTACACAACAAAAAGCACAGACGCTTCATACTAGCGTAGTGCTTATTTGTCATTTACTAAACCATGTAAAACTATACATCAATCAAGAACTCAAAGTCAAGTACTTATCTCAATTCTAATAAAACGCTAATAATATCCGTTCTGTTCCACTTGACACATTTTCATACGGGCTTTAAAATCTTGAGACCCAATTAATCCTATTAATCAACCATTCAGTGGAGGATATCTCATTATGTTCGGACTCACTACCTTTGAGCAAATTGCAATCTGGTGTGTCATGGGTATAGCAATTCTTGGCTTGCTATACGCAATTTTTTTAAGGAGACAAATTCTCAAAGAGGACAAAGGCGACCATAAAATGCAAGAAGTATGGAATGCGATCAGAGAAGGAGCTGACGCATACCTACAACGCCAATTAAAATCAATCCTGCCAATTATCATTATTTTGACAGTACTATTATTTGCATCAGTTTACATTGTTCCTCCTTCACCCGAGGCTTCAACATGGTATTGCATGGCTTTCAAGAGAGCGAGTCTAGATTCAGCAAATACATGCTTACAAAATTTAACGGCTTCTGATACACAAAATGTTCGAACTATTATTGGTATTGGGCGAGCAATCGCATTTATGATGGGTGCAGGTTTTTCATTAACAGTAGGACAAATTGGTATGCGCATGGCTGTACAAGGCAATGTACGAGTTGCTTCTGCTGCACGCCGAAATTTTGGTGACGCTTTAAGAATAGCCTATCGTACTGGCACCATCACCGGCATGCTTACTGATGGGCTAGGTCTTTTTGGTGGCACATTAATATTTATGGTCTTTGGAATCGCAGCACCTGATGCGTTACTAGGCTTCGGCTTTGGAGGAACGCTGCTAGCATTATTCATGCGTGTTGGAGGTGGAATCTATACAAAAGCAGCCGATGTTGGTGCAGATTTAGTTGGAAAATTTGAGGCGGGTATTCCGGAAGATGATCCCCGTAATCCCGCAGTTATCGCTGATCTTGTTGGGGACAATGTTGGAGATTGTGCAGGGATGGCAGCAGATATCTTTGAGTCTTATGAGGTTACTATCGTTTCGAGTTTAATTCTTGGCGTCGCATTGACTGCAATCACTGGGCAAATTGAATGGATCCTATACCCCCTATTAGTTCGTGGTATTGGTGTTTTGTCCTCAATAATTGGAACTTACTTAGTCAAAGGAGGAACCGGAGAAAGCGGAGATGCCATGCGAGCAATCTTTAAAGGATTCCTCACTTCTGCTGGAATATCAACTGTTTTCTTCGGAATTGTCGCTTTTGTTTATATGAATGGGGTCATTGGAGGTTGGTGGCGACCATTTCTTGCTACTGCGGTTGGTGTAATTTTGGCAATTTCCATTGATCGCCTCACTGATTACTTCACAGGGTCCCATGGAGCTCCAGTTCAGGAAATAAAAAAATCCGCAGATACTGGACCAGCAACCTTTCTTCTTTCCGGCATATCCGTCGGATATGAATCATCCGTATGGTCAATCTTAGTAATCGCAGCAACAATATTTACTTCAATATTAATTTTTAATGGCGCATCCTCTAACCCAACAGAGCAATTTACTTTCGTTTTATATGGCGTTGCAATGACAGGTATCGGTATGCTCACCCTTACAGGCAACAATGTAGCCATGGATTCATTTGGACCAATCGCAGATAACGCTGCGGGTATCGGCGAGATGGCTTGGTCTGACAACACCGAAGAAAATAAAAAAGCCCGAAAGATTATGGCTGATCTCGACGCAGTAGGTAACACCACAAAAGCAATTACCAAAGGAATCGCCATAGGCTCAGCAGTTATTGCCGCAGTATCTCTTTTCGGGTCCTTCATTACTGATGTCAGACGCGTAGACCCCACCGCTTTAGTAGAGGGGATTCGCATATCTATGCCACAGGTTTTCGTAGGGATGTTAATCGGGGGAGCAATCCCATGGCTATTTTCCTCTTTTGCTATTCAAGCAGTTAGACGGGCGGCTTCCTTGATAATCGAAGAAAGCCGGCGACAATTTGGTTTAGGCGTACTCTCAGGTAAAATCAAACCTGATTACCAACAAGCAGTTGAGTTATCCACAAGCGCGGCTCAAAAAGAACTTGTACCCCTTGCTTTGATTGGTGTTGTTACGCCTATCCTCGTTGGACTCTTGCTTCAAGTGGAGGCTTTAGGTGGCTTTCTCGGCGGCATTATCCTCTCCGGGCAGTTACTTGCTGTGTTTATGAACAATGCAGGTGGCGCTTGGGATAATGCAAAGAAAATGATTGAAGACGAACCAACAGATCCCGCTAATAATCTCGGAAAAGGCTCAGAACGTCATAAAGCAGGTGTTATCGGGGACACAGTCGGCGACCCATTCAAAGATACCGCAGGTCCTGCATTAAATCCAATGATCAAAGTAGTTAATCTCGTTGCCTTAATTGTTGCACCTATCGTTGTCGTTTATAAGGATCTAACAGTTGGGAGTTGGATAACAATATTTGTGCTATTAGCATCCCTAGTATGGGCAATAATTCAAAGCAAAAAACCTGTACCGCGTGGGTTGCCAAGTAATTCAAAAACACAGTAATCCCCAAGTTTGATTTAGAAATCCTTTAATACTCCTGGCAATACTTCCAGGAGTATTTTTTCTTTCCTAACAAATTCGTAGATTGACAGGGTTTTTTAATTCCTTTATCCTCAATATAAGCAGACTAGATATTAAAGATTCTAAAAAGGTCACAAAATTCTATGAAATATTTTTTTATTTTAAATATCGCGTTTGTTATGGACATTGCTTATGTGTATTTTTAATCCAAATAAATCAAGTCGCCCCATAAACATACCCCTGGTAGAAATCAGAGAAACAATAACGACTAGTAACACCCCTCTAAATAATTGTAGATATAACTGATGGAGTATGTTATAAAAAATGATATCGAACAAACAATCACCTCCAGACCAAATAATCGCACAGACAATCTCTCAATCGCTGACAATTCACCGGTTCCACCGCCACAGGAAGTGTCAGGCACTTGCAACAATCTATTACTTTATTTAGTAACGGATTATCAACTAGTATACAAAATCACTTTCTAAGAAGAAATGGCAAAATTGGTCCACCGATATCTAAGACAAGTCTAAGACAAGATAAAACAATTGAAATTTTGGGTTTTTCAACTTGCGAATGATATAATATGATTGTTATGATATAAATTTATTCCTATTAAAAATACTTGCAGCATATATAATAATAGTGCATACTATATATAAGACCAGAACCTAATATTATGGTATATATTTATAAGTAAAACACACTCCTAAAGGAGTAAATAACATGTCAAAAATTTCTTTAAGAAATTATGTTCGCGAAATTGAAAGCCTGATTGAACAAGATAGATATGATGAGGCAGTTGAACATTGTAAACATATTTTAGAAGCATTCCCAAAACATATTGATACATATAGGCTTTTAGGCAAAGCATACCTCGAGAGTAAAAAATATGATGGAGCAGCAGATATTTTTCAACGCGTACTTTCAGCAATACCTGATGATTTCATTTCACACGTTGGAATGTCATTTATTAGAGAAGATGAAGCAAATTTAGATTCTGCCGTTTGGCATATGGAACGTGCTTTCGAAATCCAACCTTATAATGCAGCCATTCAGAATGAATTGAAACGTTTGATCGGTCGCCGAGATGGCAAAGAGCCACCGAAAGTACGATTAACGCGAGGCGCCCTTGCCCGTATGTATGCAAAAGGGAATCTCTACGATCAAGCAATTACCGAATTACATAAAGCGCTTGCTGAAGATTCTCAACGACCTGATCTACAGGTTGTATTAGCGGAAATGTATGCAAAAAGCGGTATGGATACCGAGGCAATCGAAACTTGTTCATCAATTCTTAACAAATTACCTTATTGTTATGCTGCTAATAAAACTCTTGTCAACTTATTAAAAAACACGGAACGTTCGGACGATGCTATTCCATACAAGAAAAGATTGGCTTCGTTAAACCCTTATGAGGCTCACGTTACTGACAACATTCCTAACGTAGAGGATGTTCCAGACGATGCTATCACAATATTTAAGCTTGAATGGAGTGGGGAATCCATTTTCGATGAAACCAATGAAAGAAGTAAATGGGTTGACTCATT
This sequence comes from Anaerolineae bacterium, assembly GCA_011176615.1. GTDB lineage: Bacteria > Chloroflexota > Anaerolineae > Anaerolineales > UBA11858 > G519. The sequence continues at coordinate 42,593 of DUEG01000007.1, forward strand.
AGGGGATAAAAGTCATACTGCTGACAAAGAACCAGGAAATTTACCTGATTGGCTGAAGCCCATTAATGAAACGGTACCAACAGAACCAAATCACTCTCAACCAAAAGATGAAGATGGAGAAAATAACATTAGTTTTCGCTGGGAGGAATCTGTCGAGTCTGAAAATATACATGAAGAATCAACACCTTCTAATCAAAGCGATAATGATATTCCTGACTGGATGAAAGAAGCAGGATGGGCATCATCACTCGGTGAAGAGGAAGATAAACACCCCCCCCTTTCATCTGAAAGCAACGCAGAGGAAATAGAACCAGCAGAATTACCTGATTGGTTACAAAATGTCTCTACAACAAATGTCAGTCCGGATAACAAACAACCAGAAAAACGAAAAACGGATATTCCTGAATGGTTAGAAACCGAAGAGAATGAAATCCTTGAAGAACAACCAGTGGCTGGAGAAACATCTAAAGATATACCGGCTTGGCTTTCGAATATTGATAAATCTGCACAACCTTCAGATGAAGTTGGTGGCATCGGACAAAGAAGTGAAATGGATACAGAAGAAGAACATGTACCAATTATCCAGAATGATGAGTTAAACTCCCTAGAATCAGATACCAGTGATTCTGGTATCGAAGAAACTCCACAAAGGGATATACCATCGGAAGAGGAAAAATCGCCAGGATGGTTGGAGGAGTTAAATGCTGAGATCGATGACATTGAAAAAGAGAATAAATTCCCTTCTAAAAAGAGAATGGAACCGTCAGATGGATTAATTGGAATAAACCTTCCTTTTCAAGATAACGATCTACTATCTAGTCAGGAGGATATATTCGATGCGGATTCCAATATCCCTGCTTGGTTAAATGAACTAGATTTCGAGAACTCAGATGTACACGAATTGGAAAAATCGGAGATAGAGACTGTTGATTTAAATACAGGGAAGACACTAGAAGAGGCGGAGAATCTCACAGAAGTGCGATCAGTTAAATCTCAAGTAATCATCGAAGAGATGGAAACCAATACGGGTAAACTTAATTTGCAAGATTCAGATGTTGAAATTTTTACCGCTAAGCCTGAAGAACAATCATTACCAATCGACAATACAAAACCCATGTTCCCCTTTCCGGAATGGCTCCTTGAATACGCAAAACCGGAAGATTTAGCAGAGTTACAGATAAGCACTAACCAAGGCGTACCCCAAGAGACTGGATTTGGAGAATTTTTCAAAGAACCTAGTGAAGATATAGAAGCACCGCCCTGGTTAGAATCCATTTCTGAAGAGCAACCAACTTCAGAAGAAGCAACACTCGAGGAACCAGCGCAAACCACGGAAACACCCGAATGGCTCAAAGAAATTCCCGAAGCAGAAACTGCAAAAGAAGAAGGTGAAGAAGGCGTATTACCAAGTGAAGAACAAGAAATACCCTCCTGGCTCGAAAGTGCCCCTGAAGAAGAACCAACTTCAGAAGAAGCAACACTCGAGGAAACAGCGCAAACCACGGAAATGCCTGAATGGCTCGAAGGAATTTCCGAAGCAGAAACTGTTGAAGAAGAAGGCGAAGAAGGCGTATTACCTAGTGAAGATATAGAAGCACCGCCCTGGCTAGAATCCATTTCTGAAGAGCAACCAACTTCAGAAGAAGCAACACTCGAGGAACCAGCGCAAACCGC
>DUEG01000070.1 GCA_011176615.1 Anaerolineae bacterium
AAGGCGGATATCCAACGATCAAACCGGTAGCCAGGTGAATGACTTGCACGCCATTCTTTACCATTTCATCACCGGCATATTCGATATTCCCGCCTGGGCAGCCATCACAAGTTGTATAGCCGACCAATTCCAATTCCGTGTCCTGATATATGCTGAATGCGCCCTCTTTGTTCCTCATTGCTCGGAGGCATTTTCCCCCGGCACAACGACGGTACCGATCGCAAATGATGATGCCTATTTTTGTAACTTTACTCATTTTTTCCCTCCAAACTATAGTGTTTTGACTGGTTGTAGTTCTTGAAATCAGGCTCTCCTTTATTCTAACCTGATTTTGCCTACCATCAATATCAAAATGGATATTGCTTGCGTTTTTATGGTTTAGAGCACCTGTGTTTGGTTTGAATAATTAACTGTGACCTAACTTTAAGATGAAATGCTGAGTTTAATGAGTTGTGTTGCTAAGGTAAGCATTGAATTTCAATAATCCTGCGATATATTTTGGGTAACTGTTCATTAATCTGACTTGATGTTAATTGACCGCACGTGATAAACTTAAATTGAAGAGGAGCATGGAGAGGAAATTTAGATTTCATCAGATACAGGAATATCCTGTGTTGTCAAAGAAGATAGTTCGATCGATATCTAGATCGGTAGGCTTGCGCCTTTGAGTGTTATAGAGGAGAAAGGAGCGACCATTGAGAGGAAGAACCCCCCTTCATGCTTGGATTGGACTTGGATTGGTGGTGATTTTTTGGGGGTTGAATTGGGTTTACCCCGGCTTGCGCACGCATTGGTGCTTTTTCTTCTTGTGGTTGGGTTATTGCCTTGTGGTTGACGGTTTGGTATTCATCCGAAAAGGCACTTCCTTGCTCACACGCAATCCCAAAGCCTATGCAGGGCTTTTCATCGCCTCAGTGCCCGGCTGGTGGCTCTTCGAATTGATCAACCTGCGCGTTCAGAACTGGGAGTATCTCGGCGCGGAGGCTTTCGACCCAATCCAATACCTTTTGCTTACTTCGCTGAGTTTTTCCACTGTGATGCCGGCGGTTTTCGGTACAGCGGAACTCGCCAGTACTTTCCCCTGGCTTAAGCGAAAACGACTTGGCTGGCGCATTAAACCTGACAGGCGCACAACCCTGATTTTCTTTGCTGCAGGCTGGATCATGCTGGGGTTGCTGCTGCTTTACCCGCGCATTTTCTTTCCCTTTGTATGGCTCTCGGTCTACTTTATCTTCGAACCGATCAATATTTGGCTGGGACACCGCAGCCTGGCAGACTATACCGCCAAAGGCGACTGGTCGCCAATGTACGCCCTTTGGACAGGGGTCATCATCACGGGTTTCTTCTGGGAGATGTGGAACTATTATGCCTTTCCCAAGTGGGTGTACCATGTACCCTATGTGGATTTCTTGCACATCTTCGAGATGCCAATTTTGGGGTACGGGGGTTACTTGCCTTTTTCAATGGAACTATTCGCCCTGTATCATCTTCTGATTGGGCTGCTTAAAGCAGACTGGCTGCGTGATTATGTGCAAATCGCTCCTCAAACCCCCGAGCAGAAGACAAAAACCGCTTCATAATGACTGCTTTATATACATAGTATGTTCGTTATCCTTCCCACGCTGCAATCGCTTCCACTGCTGCCTCCGCGCCGCCATACGAATGAATGCGCTGGCTCAAAACGGCTGCTTTAGAAGCAAACGTTGCTCTCTTTTCAAATGCAGCCCGCAGCCATGCAGGGTTAAACTCGTTTACCTCGCTCATCAATCCGGCGCCGGCTTGCATGACTTTCTTTGCATTGTGCCTGCGCTCGAATATCGGTCCAGGAAAGATAATCAAGGGAACGCTGTAAAGCAGCGAATGGATGATGGTGTTTTGACCTCCGTGGCAGATTGTCCAGTCGCAATGCGGAAGCAACGCGTCAGCCGGTACATAAGGTCTGAACGTTACGCCACCCAGCCTGTAAGGGCGTGCGAGGCTTTGTGCGCCAACCATGCAAGTCACATCGCCGTCCTGCGGGAATAACTGCGGTAAGGTGTTCTCCAGTACATCCAGGGAAATCGAACCAGTCCCCGTGTACACAAACACATAACGACGACCTTCTTCAATCTGGAAATCAGCAGGGGATGAAGAGCGGATTACGCCAATCAGTTGCCCCACATAGCGAACATCGCGCCGTGCTGGATTGGTATCATCCAATTCGGGAATGGAAGGAATGATCTTAAGCACCGATTCGCCGAAAAATAACTCATCAGGGGTCATGGCGGGTTTTTTGTACGACTGCAAAACAGGATTAATGGCTCGCTGCATCAACTTCCAAAAGAATGTCCCCCTGCCCGTCGATGCAATACTAGCGTAAGCCGAAGCAATCGGCAAACCGCTCACTGCGGATGTGAGGAAAGCCCCCGGATCAAGATCGGTAAAAATCCTATCAGCCTTAAAATCTTGTGCTGCGTTAATCTCCTCTGCAACTAAACGGTGCAGGTACCCAGTACGAGCCAAGCCTGACAGAGCCAGCACCAGCCAAATACTCCCCACCGACTTCCCCGGTTGGACGGGTATGGATGCGCGTTGCGAACGTTTTTCCAGCACACGGGAAAGCGCAGGCGGCAAACCAAACATGGTGGTTGGCGTTGTGGCGTAGACACGATACCCGCGTTCCCTCAGCGCAGATTCCAGATAACCGGAAGCACAAAAAGCAACCTGATGTCCAGCGTCTTTGGCTGCCTCAGCCAGCGCAATTACACGGGTAAGCCCGCCCCAGGTGCCGGTCGCGGGAGAAAAGAGGGGAATCAGCAATCTCATTTTGGCATCCTATTGTATACTCAGGCAACGCAGGTACACACGTCGGTGGTGGCCGCGAGCGCGGTGCTCGAAGAGGTACACACCCTGCCAGGTTCCTAGGGAAAGGTGTCCATTGTCAATCGGGATGCTCAGCGAGGTGTTGGTCAACATGGCGCGCATGTGCGAAGGCGAATCGTCCGCACCTTCGAGGGTATGGCGGTGCCAGGGTTGGCTTTCAGGAACTAGGCGTTCCATAAAGGATTCCAAATCAATGCGCGCAGTAGGGTCGTAGGATTCGCTTGCCACTAGCGAAGCGCTGGTATGCGGGATAAATAAGAAACACATCCCCTCTGTAATCCCCCAGGTATGGATGCGTCCCTCGATTAAATCAGTGAAGGGGTACAATCCCTTGCCGTGCGTCTGAATTTCGAGTGTGTCTTTGTACCATTGCATAACAAGGGTATTTTAACCGATGAATCGAGTAGATTCAAATCAATATTTTCCCGCCAAGTCAAAATTACGTATTATCATTCCCCCTTCATCGAAATATTTGAGTAAAAGCGGGTTCGGATTGTCTAGGCGTGGGTAGGCGCGGAAATATCTACCGGAACGTTCTTTTGTTGTCTAACACCTTGGGAGGCAATTTCCTCCTTGACATCTTCAAGAGGCCTCAAATGGACTTCGACCGCCGCACCCAATGCTTCAGCGATTTTCGCTACAGTTTCAAGAGACGCCTTGACAGAAGCGTTCTCCAGGCGCGAAACAACCGCCTGCACAGTACCCGCTTTTTCCGCCAGTTCTTGTTGGGTCAAGCCGCGTTGCTTACGCATGAGTAAGATTTCATCAGCGAGTTTGTAGAAAATTGCCTGGTGTAAGTATTCCCGCAAGAAGTCTTCATCTTGAAACTTTTCTTTAAGCAAATCATTTATATCGTTCATAAGTACATCTCAGTTCATGAATTTCAATCTAATGGGATTTTGAGGGGCACGACAGTGTTATATTCAAGTATCTGTTCGTATCGTTGAATGGCTGTTTTGATTTCCTCGGGCGGGGTCTTTTGTGATTTCTTCAAAAAAGCGGATAGCAGTGCAAAACCTTGTTGATAGGGAGCATACAAAATTCTGTGCCTGTCTTTTCTCAATTCATAGATATTGTTCCCTAGAGGTTTTGCCATATTCGTATCCAGTAAATCCTGACCAACACGCGCCAAACGTTGAATAACGTTTATCATGATACTGATATCCTTTTGATTAGTTCCTGCGAACAAATAATCTTGCACAGGGACAATACCATTTGCATTTTTATACATATAGATTGTAAAACGTTGGCGTATCAATCTTTCATCCTGAATATATCACAAAAGATATATTTAATCAATAACGAATATTATC
>DUEG01000071.1 GCA_011176615.1 Anaerolineae bacterium
ATTGATCTTCTGTCAATGCTAGAATCCGTGCTGGAGGGATGGGGTAAGAGGACATCTGTGCTGCGACGAAGAAAATATTCGTGGGTTTGCGAGAACCATTGCTCAGGGTTACTGTTTCCTGAAAGAATTGACGCCTGAGCAATGGTTCGTTAAGTGCTCAGGCATGAAACAGAGAAAGCCTTGTGGAATAACAGGGTTCACGTGCGACGCAACGATAGGTGAATGGTGTTGATGGGTTTTTTAAAATCTACAGGATGTTTTTAAATGACCAAAGCAGCCATATCTATTCCAAAGAGACCAATGCGGTCGCCATCATTGATAACGACATCCAAATTCCAGGCATTACAATTTTCACATACTTGTTGGTATTCGAGCCATCTTGCCATGCTATTATGGGTTGTAAGCAATTTTGAATTGACAAAGATGGTAAACAGATCATCGGATTTAATGCCGATGCGTTTCAGCAGCATTTCTAAAGTCTCGTTCTCTTGACCTTCCAGCCTGATAATGCTTTTGCTTCCGTATTCCTCGCCCTGGGGGGCATACTTCCGCAGTCTTCCGTAAAGGTGAATTTCAATCATAGGGGGAATTCCTTGGATTGTGTGGATTAAATTATGCGATCATGGTGATAGCACAACGCATATTTTACCGCATTTGTAGGAATTTCCGTGATAATTCACCTTGTAGGCTCTTCTTTGTGTCCTATGTCCCATACCCATAATCCAACAATCTCTGCCTCGCAATTTTTTCCTTTTCTTCATTGAACGATTCCTTATACCTATGAGCAATCATAAGATTCCACCATTATGAACCAAGATTCGAAGATAACTTGATAATAACCCACTTAATCCAGCAGTATTTTTTAGGGAAATGAAGTCATTCGGATTTAGTTTATCCGAGTTGCTCACTTTTGCTTTTTTTATTGTCCATGATCTTGGTTTGTTATACATGTACCCCTAATAATACATAAGGTGCTCTTAGTCACACTATAAGATAAGGAGAAAATCAGGTTTCTTTGGAAGATTTAGTTATGAGTAATGAAGCCTATTTGCCTGCCTGGAAATAGATTAGTAAAGGAAATCTTGTGCGACGATTCTTGTTCGAGAATCAAGAGTCATTTACTTCTTCATAGTCATACTTCAAGCTTGTTATCTCGTATAATTTAGTTCCGATACAATTTAGCTTTGTCTCATCAAAAACTGCTAGATTATAACCTTCAGGGCATATTGTGCTCTTATACTCAATACCGTCGAATCCTTTTGATTTGATAAATTCTGTAAGGTATTGTGTAGGCAAATAGTCTAAATCGCTATCACGCCTACGTAAAGGTTTGGCGATCTCATGACTGATTTTGCTCAAGTTTTCCTTATTTATTGCATACTCAGTTATATCCCCAAGTAAGAATGGGCTAACAGTATCCAGTGCTCTAAAACTAATTATAGTAATGTCTTTTTTAAGCTCAAAAGTCCCAATAGTGAGATAGTCAAAAACTCTTGCCCTAGATTCAAAAATTGTTGTATCCAGATCATTGGATAAGTATAAAACACTAATTCCTTTGGGATTTGCTCTTCCAGCAGAGTTTTTTTCTTTAGGTGGTGCTCCCATTTGTTCTGGTGGTAGAGGGATGCTGCTTTCAGTTTGCCTTGCTCTGAAAAAATTTTCTCCTTTGGGATAAGTAACCGAAAAATATTCAAAGAATCTACTAAGGATTCCAAGATTTACCTTATTAATCAAATGAAATCTATTTTTATACTTAATTTCATCTACAAAATCTTCCCAATTGGTATTGTACAAGATTGAATGTTCAATCAAATAATTAACATCTGCCAACTCTGGAATAGTTACTGGTGAATTAAACAATTCAGGAATGTCTTTAAGCTTTTCCTGACATATTTCAGAAATTAATATCTGGATATTCTCTGATTCTAAGTTGAAAACATTCCAGCCTCGATACAAGGCTTCTTGAAGCATTAATTGATTTTTAATTGGAGTTGGAGAGTCAAGCATTGAGACTGGCGTATAGATATTTAGAAGCTCATCAAAAATATCAGACAACAAATTAGTATCGCAGATGAAAGAGTCTTTACTACCACAGACTTCGCAGTTTCCCTTTTTCTTATACGAACGGATAATATTTTTAATTTCCTGATCGTTGAAACAATTCTCACAACAAATCACGACTCATTGCTCCCCTAAAAATCGATTAACCAATTCAATATGGTGCATAATCGACAATTTCTTAATAGATCCTAAGCCAGGATAGGTTTGGTTGTCATAGTGTTTTTGAAAGATACTAAGTGCATAAGTATCAATTTTTGTATGGTTTTTCCATATAATAAGCTTTTCCAGAGCCTCATAAAACTTACGGGGTGTGTCCGATATATCTTCGTTTGTATCCGACACAAAATGTCTTATTCTGATGTTGTCGTCATCATCAAAATATGTTATATGAATAACAACAGCGTAAGGCCGAAAACCACTTTCCGCGAATTTATATCCAATTGTGCAGTAATCAGAAAACCCTTTAAATCCTTCCTCTTCATAATACAAATGATCCTCTGAAAAGAATTCATCAGGTTCGTTTGCATAATCAGAATTCCGTTTTTGAGGTATAAAATGATCCACAAAAAGAACTTTATTGTCCCTGATTTTTCTTCCATATGTTCGCTGGTCTGGAATTAGGTTAAAGGCCGGAGGAATTTCTGGAAATGCTAAATTATATTCATTTGCAAAAGTATTTTTAACGTGAACAAGGATTATTTGACCATTATTGATACTATTTGCGGCCATAAGTCTTTGAATCTCATTAACCATTCCTTTGTTGGTTATATACCCAAAGTAAAGTGAGTTATTCTGTACCCTAGGTAAGAACTCGCTTAAAATATCATCAGTTTTATTAACCACATCCCCAACTTCCGGGTTTAAAATGAGAGCTAACCGAAACGTATTTTCCTCTGCGATAACAAATGTCTTTTTTAGAGTTGATGATAATTTTACTGGCTCAATTACTGGAACAATCCTATCACGAGCGATTAAGTTATTCTCAATCAATTCTCTTATCGCGATTAATTCAAACTGCTTTCCTCTCAAGTAAGGAAAATACATAATTTATCCTCCATAGCTTGCCGATAAAAATGAATCAAGTTTCAAGTAATCCGCACCTCTCAACTTGGCAAAATACATCGGGAACTTCAATTCATAAGGCACAATTTTTTGATATTCGTCTCCATGAGAAATATTTCGCTTTCTTAGTTCATCTAGCGCCATTTTGTAGAACTGAAAAGGTTTGATCTCATTAACCCAACTAAGGCATTCACGGTAATACATAATTGCACTTGTTGATGGTAATTTTCCAAATACCCGTCGAATTATATTCTCATATTCCCGTTTTCTAAGTATTTTGAATATTGATTCGTTTATAAGCCTAGAGGAATCAGATTTTGCTTCTTTACGCTCACTGAGTTGATTTCGTTTTGTTAGCACAATTATGCCAACATTGTCATTCTCGATATTTCTAAGAACGGTTTGTTCATTTCCTTCGTGGGTGACCACGTAGACCGTATCAAATGCTTTGTAGTAATTCTCAATCTGTGCATTCAATCTATCAATATTGTCTATCTCTGATTTGATTTCGTAGAGCACAGCCTTCCCATTAATCAAGATGAAATCAGCCACTGATTTATCAATTGGCACTTCATTTAAGGCAATCGTGGTCTTGATGCTGTGTCGCCCAAGTAGTAATTTGTTCAGAATTGTGTTCTTGTAGAAATATTCGTTTCGATAAAATCTCTCGCTGATGGCGTAGAGTTCTTTTATCACACCTAAGTTGCTATTTGAATTTACCTGGTCTTCTTGCAATAATCTGTTTACGCAACTATGGTAGAGATTATTGGAACCATTCGTTATCAAGTCTAATAAAACTTGCTTTGAAAAAAATCGGCTCAAGATTTGATATTGACCTGTACTCATATTCATATATCATCCCATTGATCAGACTTATTATCTCTATTATAGTCAATAAATCGTTACAAGTCCAAACCAAAAACCCAGGAATATTTTATTCCTCTGCGTCTTGTTGACTCACCTTCCTCCCCTCACTCTCCCACACCATCCCGAAATTCCTAAAAGCATCCCGGATGTCCCCCATCTTATCATTTTGGCATGGATAAACCCTCTCGGCGCTTCTCCGGTGCGACTGTTTCACAGGAATTCCTGATAATTCCTTGGTATGGGCGATCCAGCAATCCTTTGGGGTGTATCAAAAAATTTGCTTTACGTATTCACGAATTTGTTTGTAAATTGCCATAAATACCTCCCCATACTCTCCTCTACTACCGCTATCTCTTCTTCTGATAAGTCAAGCCTGTCAGAGTTATGAGATGCAGGGGATCCCTTTAAAGCAAAACCTTCCAGATTTAGTTGGTTTTCAAACCATCTCTGGAAGGTTAGTTGTTTAGTGATTATGATCTATCCGCCGGCTACGGGCGGGAAAAATGCGATTCTATCGCCATCTTCG
>DUEG01000072.1 GCA_011176615.1 Anaerolineae bacterium
ATCTTGCACATTCGAACAATGTGCGTGTGATCCTTGATGGTGTGTTTAATCATTGCGGGCGTGGTTTTATGGCTTTCAACGATCTTATGGAGAATCAAGAATATTCCCCCTATAAGGATTGGTTCCATGTCCATCATTTTCCAGTGAATGCTTACGCGAACCCAGAAACAACAGATTATGATGCTTGGTGGGGTTTTAGTAGTCTGCCCAAATTAAACACACAAAACCCAGGGGTTCGACAATTTATTTTCGATGTTGCTCGGTACTGGATTGAACAAGGGGCTGATGGCTGGCGGCTCGATGTCCCTAATGAGATCGATGACGATTTATTTTGGGAAGAATTTAGACATGTTGTTAAGAAAGCGAACCGTGATGCATACTTGGTTGGAGAGATTTGGGATGGAGACCCACGTTGGGTTGGAGAACAGCACTTTGATGGATTGCTCAATTATCCCCTGAGAATGTCATTGATTGACCTTATGAACGGCAAAATTCATGTTTCTGATTTTGCGAAACAAATCGACAGTTTACTATCCTTATACCCAAGGGAAAATACCTATGCAATGTATCTTCCTTTGGGCTCTCATGATACCGAAAGAATATTGAGTTTATTAGACGATTCTGTTGAGAAAGTCAAGTTATCTTATTTGTTCTTGTTTACATTTCCAGGTGCTCCTGGAATATATTACGGTGATGAGATTGGGATGACAGGAGGAAAAGACCCTGATTGCCGAAAAGCATTTGTATGGAAAGAGGAGCAATGGAATCGCGAATTGCTTGAATGGATGAAGACATTAATTTCCTTACGTAAAGATCAAACGGTTTTACGGCGTGGAGATTTCAAAGTAGTAGAAGTCTTAGATAAAGAAAATTGCTATGCTTATTCTCGGAGTTTGGATGGCGCTCATTGTTTGGTTGTGCTCAATGCTGGGAACTCTAGGCGTTATTTGAAATTGCGGGTAGGCAATCTCTGGAAAGATGGCAGAGTCGTTCGTAACCTCCTTGGAGATAATGAATATATTATTGCTAACGATAGCATCACCATAACGATAAATGCATGGGAAGGGGTTGTGATAAGTTGAATTAGAATTATTTGCAGGGTTGTAAAAGGAAGTTAAAATTTTCCGAAAAGAAATATGAAAATGGATTTTTTAATTTATAAAAATCTTGTTGCGTGGTAAAATATACGTTTGTATGGATCTAGATTAACATGAGCATCCTGGGGCTGATATGTGGCGCAGGATGCTTTATTGTGTAAAAAAACCGGATATCCGAATATTATGGAGGTAATACAATGAGTAACAAAAAATGGGTTTATTTATTCAAAGAAGTAGATCAGGCGGAAAAATACGTAGGGGGTGAGTGGGAAGGTGTTCGTGGGTTATTAGGTGGTAAGGGAGCAAACCTTGCTGAGATGACTCGGATTGGAATCCCTGTTCCTGCTGGATTTACTGTGACAACAGAAGCGTGTAATGCTTACCTTAAAGCGGGGGAAAAGTTTCCTGAAGGTATGTGGGAACAAGAACTGGAAGCGTTAGCGGAAATTGAAAAGCAAACCGGAAAAAAATTTGGCGACCCGACAAATCCGTTATTAGTTTCTTGCCGGTCCGGCGCAAAATTCTCTATGCCAGGCATGATGGACACCGTTCTCAATATTGGGTTAAATGACGAAACTGCTAAAGGTCTTGCTAAATTAACCAATGATGAAAATTTCGTTTATGATGCCTATCGCCGTTTAGTCCAAATGTTTGGGTCAGTGGTTTTGGGCATTGATGATGAAAAGTTTGAAGAACCCCTAGATGAATACAAAAAAGAGAAGGGTTATAAGAGTGACACAGAATTAACTGTAAGCGACTGGAAGGTTATCACAGAAAAGTTTAAAGAAATCGTTGAAAAAGAAAAAGGGTTCCCCTTTCCTCAAGATCCTATAGCACAACTAAAATTGGCAACTGAAGCGGTTTTTAAATCTTGGAATGGGAAGAGAGCAATAGATTATCGAAATGCGGCTGGTATTTCTCATGATTTAGGTACTGCTGTTAGTATTGTAACAATGGTCTTCGGAAACATGGAGAATTCTGGTACTGGCGTGGCTTTCACTCGTGATCCATCAACCGGCGAGAAGAAAGTTTGGGGTGAGTATTTATTGGATGCTCAAGGGGAAGATGTTGTTGCAGGTATTCGAAACGCCACAGAAATTGAGAATTTGAGTAAGGAATTACCAGAGGCTTATGAACAATTTCTTGATATTTGTCAGAAACTAGAGAAACATTACCGTGAAATGCAGGATGTTGAATTTACGATTGAGCGCGGTAAGTTATGGATGCTCCAGACGCGCAGCGGGAAGCGTACAGCGAAAGCAGCAGTAAAGATTGCAGTGGATATGGCAAATGAGGGATTGATTACTAAGGAAGATGCTGTTTTGCGTATCAAACCAGAACAAGTAGATACACTCTTGCATCCACAATTCGATAATAATGCCAAAAAGGATGCCCAGGAACAAAATAAATTATTTGCCGTTGGCGTGAACGCATCTCCTGGTGCTGCTGTAGGACAGGTGTATTTTGATGCGGATTTAGCAGAGAAAAAAGCCAAAGAGGAAGGGCAAGATGTTATTATGGTGCGCCCCTTTACAAAGCCTGATGATGTTCATGGTATGTTGGCTGCCAAAGGTATCTTGACTAGTGAAGGTGGAGCAACCTCCCATGCAGCCGTTGTCGCTCGCCAGTTTGGAATTCCTTGTGTTGTTGGTGCTTCTTCTGTCCATATAGACTTAGAGACTCGCAAATTGAAAGCGGGTAATATTGAAGTCAAAGAGGGCGATTTTATTTCAGTAGATGGCACTACAGGCGAAGCATTTCTTGGAAAGATTTCTACAGTTGCACCCACCCTTGAGGAGCAAACGGATTTAATGGTGTTGTTGAAATGGGCGGATGAACTTGCTGCCGTAGATGGAATTCGTAAGGCTCCTAAAGGATGGCCATCTCGTGGTTTGATGGTTTGGGCAAATGCTGATTACCCCGAAGATGCCAGGCGGGCGCGTTCTTATGGCGCACAAGGTATCGGCTTATGCCGAACGGAGCATATGTTCTTTGAGCCTCAGAGACTGCCGATTGTACAGCGCATGATTCTGGCAAAAACAACAGAAGAACGTCAGGAAGCAATTGATAAATTGCTACCATTCCAACGAAAAGATTTTGATGGCTTATTCGAAGCGATGACCGGATTGCCGGTAATTATTCGCTTGATAGATCCTCCCCTTCATGAATTTATGCCGGATGAAGAATCCCTATTTGAAGAAATTATTGAGGAGCGCGTGAAAGGAATAGCGGATCCCCAAAAAGAGGAGTTGTTGAAGAGAATCAAAGCGATGCATGAAAGTAATCCAATGATGGGATTGCGAGGTGTTCGTTTGAGTATCGTAATGCCAGAAATCGTAACAATGCAAGTACAGGCGATCTTTGAAGCAGCAGCGGATGTCAAATTGCGCGGTTTGGACCCGAAACCTGAAGTAATGATTCCATTGACAGGTCATGTCAACGAATTAAAGGTTATTCAACCAAAACTAGAAGCCATTGCAAAGAAGGTCATGGAGGAGAAAGGCGTGCAGTTTGCGTATAAGTTTGGTACGATGATTGAAATTCCGCGAGCCGGACTGACAGCAGACAAAATTGCTGGTGTTGCTGAATTCTTCTCGTTTGGAACGAATGATCTGACACAATTCACATTTGGCTACAGCCGTGATGATGCTGAGCGGAATTTCCTTGTTACTTATATCGAAGAGGGAATATTACCCAAGAACCCATTCCAGACAATTGACCGAGATGGCGTTGGACAGTTAATGAAGATGACGGTTGAAAAGGGTAGAGCGGCTCGCCTTGATCTTGAATGTGGAATTTGCGGTGAACATGGCGGAGACCCCGACTCAATTGAATGGTGCCATATGATCGGCTTGAACTATGTGAGTTGTTCACCTTATCGTGTGCCGATTGCACGCTTGGCAGCAGCACATGCGGCATTAAAGCACAAATCTGATTGATTTTTACCTAAAACTAAATAAGCCCGCCTAGTGATTAGTGATTACTAGCGGGCTTATTTTTGTAACAGAGTAATAAAAATTTTTTATTTCGATTTAGGCTTTGACTTTAAGCGCGAATTCCTTTCCGCGCTTGAGAGCTTCTACATTGGCTGGAAACCATTTCATTTTTCTTTCAGGAAGATGATCTTTCAACGCTTGCTCAATGGCTCCAAGTGGCAGAATTGGTATTTGAGATAGTAATGCCCCTAAACAAACCATGTTTGCCATTTGATGGTTGCCAATTTCCTCGGCTATTTCGTTGGCTGGGATTAGCAAACTATTAATATCCTTCCTTACCAGTTCGCGGTCAATTAATGATGCATTGCCAATCAAAACACCGCCGGTTTGAATGAGCGGTTCGTATTTGTCTAATGATGGGAGATTTAGGGCAATAACGGCTGTTGGGGTGCGTGTAAGGGGAGAGCCAATTTCTTCGTCTGATATGATTACTACGCAATGAGCAGTGCCACCACGCATTTCAGGACCGTATGATGGAAACCACGTGACTTCCATGCCATTGTCCATTGCCGCATAAGTTAACACCTGACCTGCGAAGAGTGCACCTTGCCCACCAAAACCGGATATGATAATACTCGTTTCCACTTTTTTTAGCCTCCTTATTATACTCGTAG
>DUEG01000073.1 GCA_011176615.1 Anaerolineae bacterium
AGAACACCTTGAGGAAAACCTGAAAGCCGTTGATGCGGTATCGTTACTAACGGACAACGTGCTTGATACTATCGAGGATGTCTTAGATAATCAACCCGAAGCGTAAGTTGGGATACTTTTACAAAACAAACAGGGCTGCATAAAATGAAACGCAGCCCTGTTTTTCTATTGTTTCGCTTTTATCCCGCAGGGGGATAATACTGCTAATCCTGCACCGTGCGGGATTATTCCGCAGGGGGGATAGGCTCATCTAATAGGTCACTTTCTGCCTTTACTTTTGGTTTCCTCAGAGTAAAGAAACCAATTAAGATAGGAATAACTACCCCTATCATGCTTAGACAAAGGATTCCACCCCCTAACAAAAAGGCATTGGTAGGATTGGCACTCCCAAACACATCAACATTTGCTTCGGGGATGGCGCCGACGAGAACGAAAATACCACCAAACAAAGCGCCTATTAACCCCGGCAAACCACATAGAACTGTTGAGATCACCAAGGCTACCAGTCCAATACTTTTTTTATCCATGTGCCAATCTCCTCTTAATCAAAATCTGTATAAAAAAACCATCAAATTTTAATCATTTATATCAGGTGTCCACAAAAAAATGGTTAATCGCGCAGTTTTGCTCCCAACTCTCTTCCCAAATTCCTCACAATTTTGTTCCGGATTTTAGCAACTTCTTTATCGGTAAGCGTTCTATCGGCTGCTTGGTAAGTCAGGCTGTAGGCTAAACTTTTCTTACCTTCGCCAACTTGCTCGCCAAGATAAAGATCAAAGAGTTTGACATCGGTCAAGGTTCGACCGCCTGCTTTCTTGATCACAGTTTCCACTTCTTTTGCAGGGATGTTAATATCAACCACGATTGCAAGGTCTTCGAGTATAGGTGGTTGCGTGGGAATTGGCTGAACCGTGAACAGACTCGGGATGGCATTGGTGATAGGCAATAAATCAAGTTCTGCCATCAGCAGTGGAGGTTCTGGCAAATCAAAATTCTGCTTTACTAAAGGATGAAGTTCCCCAATCGTTCCAATACGTCTATCATCGATCATCACGGAAGCACATTTTCCGGGGTGGAAGGTTGGGTGTTCTGTTGGTTTGTATTGAACATCCTGGATGTGCAGGCTTTCGAAGAGTGAGTCTATAATTCCTTTGAGGTCATAGAAATCCATTAAAGTTGTATCAGCACCCTGCCAATTCGGTAGCGCGCGCGGTCCGGTAATCGAAATAACGATTTTTTGGACTTCGTTCGGGAGCGGGCTTTCATTTGACGGGAGGAAGACTGGGCCAATTTCGAACAACCCTAATCGATGGCGGATGTTTGAATTGCGCTCGATCGTTTCTAACATACTCGTTAGTATGCTATGTCTTAAAACATTCCTGTCGCTAGAAATTGGATTCGCTAAAGTAAAATACGGGGGTTCCTCTATAGATGATTCGGGAGACAATCGGCGACCTTCCCGCTCGGGAGATGTAAGGCGGTGGGTAATAACTTCCTGCAACCCAAGACCCACGAGAATATCACGAATTTTTTCCTCGATTTCTAACGGACGATTGCCTCGCTGAGGTGGAATTTCGTCTGCTATCCTTGTTTCTGGAATTTTATCGTACCCGTAAATTCGAGCAATTTCTTCCATTACGTCTGCTACCCCAACAATCCCGTTGTTGATATCCAAACGATATGGAGGCGGAGAGACACTCAATTCGTCTCCTGTGATTGTTACATCAAATTCTAACTTTTTTAGGATGTTAGCCACGTCATCTGGTGCGAGTTCTATACCCAGCCATTGCTTTACTTGAGAGGTGCTGAAGGTTACAATTGGATCATCAGGAGGCAAAGGGTAATTATCAATTAACCCTTTGGCTACCTTTCCTCCAGACCATTGTCGCATAAGTTCCAGACAACGAAGCACACCCTGAGATGCAAGAGCGGGGTGAACCCCTCGCTCAAAACGATATGCCGCTTCCGAGGGCAGTCGCTGGGCGGTTACTGTGCGGCGGATATTGATAAAGTTCCAGGCAGCCCCCTCAAGGAGGATGTTCTGTGTCTGATCAACAACCTCACTTTCAAGCCCTCCCATCACACCTGCAATGGATAATGGACCTGCTGTATCGCAAACTAGCACTGTAAAATCGTCCAGTTGTCGTTCAACTTCATCAAGTGTCGTAAGCCTTTCACCGGCTTTAGCACGCCTTGTGATGATCGTAGGGGCTTTTCCACCCGCGCGCTTCACCAAAACATCATAATCGAAGGCATGCAAAGGCTCCCCTATCTCAAGCATTGTATAATTTGTCGCGTCTACAATATTGTCAATCGGACGCATCCCAGCGAGTTTAAGGCGGTATTGAATCCGATAAGGACTTGGTTTAATACCAATATCTTCGATCAATCCTAAAACAAATCGGGGGTTCAAATCTGGCTCTGTGATCTCTATATTCGCTTTTCCTCTGATATCCGACCCTTCAGTTAGAACATCCAGGTTCGGCGGACGTAATGCTGTATCTGTGAGCGCCGCAACTTCGCGTGCGACCCCGATAATACTTGCAGCGCGTGCAATATTCGGAGTTATCGCAATATCAAATACCGCATCGCCAAGGTAATCTACAAGTGGCATCCCAATTGGGGCATCATCGTCCAAGATGATGATGCCTTCATGTTCATCAGAGATCCCCAATTCCTTTTCAGAACAAGCCATTGAGTAAGATTCGACGCCGCGAATCTTCTTTCTCTTTAATTTCGTAGTCCGATTTCCGGGTTTGTAAGCATCAATGATTGTCGCACCTTCTTTTGCGTAAGCCACTTTAAGGGGTTTTTCTAGAAGACCCTTGCCTTTGTATGGATAAAGATTGGGCGCTCCTGTGAGAACAACGTGCTCTTGTTTCCCGTCATCAAGACGACAAAGCACTAAACGATCCGCATTGGGATGAGGCATCACCTCTAATACCCCCCCGACGACAATCTTTTCTCGTTCCCAAGCAAACCCTGACACTTTAGTCTCAGGGTGTGGTTGGTTGCCCGAGCGTCCTTCGGTGCTTCCAATCGGGAGGGGTAACCCCACATATCGGATTTCTTCTACCTCCAAGCCTGCAACGGTAAGCCTATAGGCAAGTTCTTCAATTGAAAGGGTAATATCAACAAATTCCTTAAGCCAGGATAATGGTACTTTCATGCATGCCTCCGAAGTAGTTTATTTACCACGCTTAATCCGTAAAAGAGTGCTGACTATGAAACCGGCAGTGGTGAGTGCCGCCAGGACAATTTTCGTGGAGTCAATAACTGGCTCGACGCGTACGCCTCCCGGTTCAGCGATAATCAGCGCGACAGGACGGGCAACACTTTTACCACCGCCGCCACCACCGCTACTAACAGGTACGTGATCGGAATTTTCCTCTTGCGAACCGGATCCAACCCCAACCCCGAAACCCATCCCAGCAATGATCTCCGCGGCGGGGATAATCGTTGTCTCCCCCTTTTTAATAGGTTTACTATAGACTCGTTGTACATCCGCTGTCGCCAGAAATTCCTCCACGGTCTCTTGGAGCATATCGACCACATTGGAAGGATCATTTTCCTGAGTTTCATTGTTCGGTAAGTTTTGCTCTATTTCCTCAGTCATGGTTTCTCTCCATATTAAATAAACTGATTAATTATTTTTTCTATTAAATACCAAAAGTAGGATTGAACCGACAATACCAATCCCCAGAATGATCAATTGGGCAAGCCGAGTGTAATCCGTAATGGAAATAATGCGCTGATCGCCTTGTTTGGTCTCTACGGCAATTGCGCTTGGTCGGTTCCAAATAAGAATTCCCCAAAACCCTGGGGGTTGAATACGGATCGACTTAACGAATGGCGTAATCTCATAGTTTTTGGTACTGATTTTTGGAATTGCTCGAGTTTGGATTCTGATGAGTTCATCCATCATTTTCCTCCGTTTCTGATGGTCCAGTCCTTTGTTTTTGATTGGCGAGATGTTGGATTGCCCGTTCAAGTTCCTTATTGACCGCTTGAAGTACATCTAACAATTCTTCTTTGGCTTTAGATTTAAGTTCTCTAGTTTCTATCTGATCGATAAATTCTTCTGCTTCCGAACGAAGGCGGGATCTTGCTTCTGGGGATTTTAATTCTTCCGCTGTTTGCCTGGCGGCGACACTCAGTTCATCCAAACTATTTTTTATGTCTTCTCGGACCTTTTGACCTGCCTCGCTATTCCACGTAATTTGAACAATATTGATAAGTTTTTTTCCCAATTCACTTATTTCTGATGGAAAATCCGGGTTGGGAGTTTTATTTTCATTCATTATTTGTATCCTATTTATTAATCCTAGAATTAAAATTGTTCCAGGAAACGCAGGTCATTTGCCCAGAAATAGCGGATATCTTCAATATGGTGCCTGAGCATTGTAATCCGCTCTGGGCCCATACCAAAGGCAAAGCCTGTATATTTTTCGGGATCATATCCCCCATTCTTTAACACAACAGGATGCACCATCCCGCAACCAAGAATCTCCAACCAACCAGTCCCTTTACAGACTGAACAACCTGTTCCGCCGCACAGAAAACATTCAATGTCCATTTCAGCGCTCGGTTCTGTAAATGGGAAATGGGAAGCCCGGAAACGCGTCCGAACCGATTGACCAAACATTCGACGAGCAAAATCGCTCAACGTGCCCTTTAAATCACTAAATTTTATATTCTTTCCAATTGCTAGACCTTCCACTTGAGTAAATTGAGTCTCGTAGCGCGAACTAATTTGTTCATAACGGTAACACATTCCTGGCAGAATTATTCGAATTGATGGAGGGTTTTGAGGATTCTTTGAGGAATATTCACGCATCGCATGTATTTGTCCCGGTGAAGTATGCGTACGAAGCAAGATAGGGTTATCACCGCGGTCCTCTTGGGTGGCTATATAGAAAGAGTCTTGCATTTCACGTGCCGGATGATTAGGAGGAAAGTTCAATAATTGGAAATTGTATTCGTCTGTTTCAACTTCCCGAGAACGATAAACCTGAAAACCCATATCGGCGAAAATGTGCGTAATCTCTCGCAAGGTCAGGGTAACAGGATGTAAACGCCCATGGGGAATGCGCCTCCCAGAAAGCGTTACATCCAATTTGTCCGAAGACAGCGATTTCTGAAGATTCGCTTGCCTAATCATTTCTTGCCTTTCAATTAGCGCCGCTTCCAAACTTTTTTTAACCTGATTCGCTGCTTTACCAACAATAGGGCGTTCCTCTTTTTGTAAAGAGGACAGTTTACTAAAAACAAGCATGAGTTCAGAATTGCGCCCAAGGAATTTAATGCGCCATTGATTCAGGTCATCTTCATTCTTAATTTCCTGGAGAGATGCTAGGGCAGTCCCTTTTATCTCGTCTAATATATTAAGCATGAACACCTCCATATTGATTTTTCCATTTTTGATGAAGAGTGATTAAGGGGGACAAAAAAACCCGCCCCAATCAAGGGACGGGATATAACCCCGCGGTACCACCCTCGTTGGCTGCGATTAACAGCCCTCTCTTAAGCCATTCGCCAATGCATAGATTTCTCCAAACCATCAGCGCTTAACTCCCCTAGTAACGCAGGGGGGACGTTCCAAACTACTAAGTGTTAGACATCAACACCGTTCCCCTGGACGGCTCGAGAGGGAACTTCAATCTGTTTCCGCTGTGTAGGGGTCTCAGTCTATGCCCCATACTTCCCTGTCGGCTTTCGCTGATTTACTCTTCTCCGTCATCGCCTTCAAGTTTCTATATTGTTAGGTTCAATTATCCGCAAAAACAGGGTGATGTCAAGGTTCGATTTGCAACCGAGAAGGCATGCAGGAATACTGGTGTTTTTTGATGGCGTTCTCCAATGAATAAATTTGAAAAAGTTGGTTACATCCCTTGGCTTTGATATTTTACTGACAACTACGAAAGATAATTGTCGTCATCAGAGAGGGCTAGCAAACGGGGATGGTTGGCGTAAACGCCTCGATATGCTGGGGGCAAAAGCACAGCAATGCGACACATGATTTCATCAGTGTTTTGCTGTAGATCTCGTGTGCGATTCTCTTTATTAATCGGGGGTAAGATAAATGGCTCTCCAATTTTAACTGTTATCCTTGGGCGTTGTAATCTTAATATTTTACTTTCAGCATTCTCGGTACCTGTAATCGCCAAGGGAATGACGGGGGTTCTCGTTTTATCCACAAGATAGGCTGCGCCAGTTTTTGCTTGAATCAGTGCATGTGTTGGGCTTCGCGTCCCCTCGGGAGCAATACCGAGCGCGCCGCCGTTCTCTAAAAGTTTTTTTGCTTCTCGGAAAGCAAGCGTATCCACCCCTATCCTATTCAACCAAATTCCTCCGACACCATTCACAAACCAACGAAATATTGGATTCCGTTTATGCTTCTTTGCAATAAAGGCAGTTAAATCTTGACTATCGAGGACAGCAAAGACCAATGGAGGGTCAAGAATGCCGAGGTGGTTAGAAACAATGATAAAAGCGCCTTGTTCGGGAATATTTTCAATTCCATGGACTTCCATTTTTGTCAATAAAGAGAAAAGAAATCGGAAAAGCGCGTGTATTAGTTTCCTTCTCATAAGCGATATTCCACCTATTTTTCCTTCTCCAGAATGGTTTGTCTCAAGAGACAGTTTTAGATCACAGGCAACCTATAAAGACTCAATCGATAGCGTATGCCTGTAAGAGGAAAAACTTATCAAACGCTTAATGCATAATAAATTTGCGAGAATCTTTATATATCTATTCAGTTTCTTCGATTATCTTCGTTTCGTTTTCCGACCGCCCCCCCGATAATCCGGTACAGTAATCGCAAATATAGTGCACAGGCGACCATCAAGCATACGGCTACGGATTCGTTGATCCATCTCATCTAATGATTCGGCTGAGGTAATTACAGTTGGTAATTCTGCGTAGTAACGATGGTTGAATAGTTGGTATAGTTTCTCTCGCACCCAAGGGGTCATGGATTGTGTACCAAGGTCATCGAGGATTAAGAGTGAAGATTTGCGGACTTCATCAAATAAACGATCATAAGAAGTTGTGCTATTTGGATTAAAAGTCGCCCGTAAATGATCCAAAAAATCAGGTACGCTGATAAAGAGAGGCGAAAAACCAAGCCCAGATCTGTAATTGGCGATCGCGGCTGCAAGGTGAGTCTTTCCACTTCCATAGATACCCGTAAAAACAATCCAACCCTCTGGAGACTCAGCATATTTCCTGGCACCCTGAAAAGCACGCTCCAATCTTTGCAAATCATCCTTTGATATCTTCTCGTTTTTACGCAAACTGAAGTTCCCAAATGTAAGGTTATTGAGCAGCCCTAGAGAGGAGAGACTAGGGTGTCCAGTGTCATCAGTGGGTTGGCGGTAATCGGGGGCATAAATATGTACGTGTGTGACCAGATCAGGGTCAAGCAAGCGTGAGCGAATCCGACCTTCGATTTCTTCAAGAGAGAGATTTGTAGTTATAACAAGTGGGAGTTTATTGATATATCGAAAGTTAAGAATCTGGAAAAGTTTTTCCTGCGCCCAAGGAGTTGCGTTTTGCGTACCAAAATCATCCATGATGAGTAAAGGCACATTACGAATCTCTTCAAAACGCTCCTCAAATGTGGCATCCGGGTCTGAATACGAATAGCGCAGCGTGTCCAGCAAATCAGGAACGGTGATAAATAATGTATTAATATCCATACTAACAGCATAGTTGGCAACTGCAGCAGCCAGATGAGTTTTTCCACATCCATAATACCCTTGAATGAGGAGCCAACCTTTCAAGGACCGAGCAAACTGTTGAGCGTGATTATATGCCCGTTCTAATGTGTCAGCCTGGAGAGGTCCCAATCCTATCCTTCCGCGGGGTTTAAAATTTTCGAAGGTCAGGTGGCTCAACTCATCCAGATTGCTCATCGCAAAGAGACGGTCTTTAATCTGCTTTTGAATCTGATTTTTTCTACAGGCGCATATTTTGACCTTGCCAAAATCCGGATGACCAACTGGAACATCCACGCGGTAATAGCCCAAACCGCCACATATAGGGCAATTTGGGTCACCGGGAAGATATCGATCATCACTATTCGATATAGTCTGCGAATTCACCTTCGACATATTTCCGGCGGTCTTTTTCAGAATCTCCTCGAGGTTTTTGGTCATCGCTCTTTCCTTCTTGCCAACGTCTTAAAATTCCTTCCACATAACTCCATCGCCGCACATTGGATTTTACCGCAATCTCGATGGCTTTTTCAATCCATCTTTGTGGGTAGGTATCTTCGGCATCTTTGAGCACTTCTGAAATCATTGGTGTAAGAGGACCAATATGTTCCTCATATAGTTGGAAGATATTAGGTTTATCTTTACTCAGTTCAATCGTTACAGCGGCATTGGGGTCTGGATGCCATTCACCTCGTTGCGTGGCTTGCCACCCTTTTCGCCCTTTTGGAGAGTTAAGGAAGTATACCCTAATCTCCTTGTCCTCTCGTAAATATGCCGTACGAAGAAAAGTGCCGCGTTGAATTGCCCGCTTTAAAGATTCATGCAGATTTATTCGGGCATCCTCGGGTGTGTTTCCCATTCCTTCCATAAAAATTAAATCGTTTGCAAAATCGTCTTCTTTGAAATAGCGGACTGTTCCTGACTGTTTATCTAACAGCCATAATGCATAAAGGGTAACTTTCAATTCCCCTAAGTGGTCTATCTTGGGAAGTAGATCACTGAAAAAAGGTGCGGGAATTGGCGTAAACTGAACTTTACCAACTGGAAAACCGTGAAATTTTTTCAACTTCATATGATATTTCTTCATCCCAGTAAAAATCTTTTCTACTGGGGATTGTTTAGTCAACGAAAGGATAGACTCTTTGCATTATGCGGATTGATTTAAATCAACGTAACGGGTTGCTGCGTTTTCGAATTTTGCTAAGTTGCTACGAAACACAAGTTCAACGCTGCCGACGGGGCCATTTCTATGTTTGGCTACGACGATCTCGGCGACATTTTTTTTGACGGTATCTTTCTCGTATTGATCCTGTCGGTAGATGAACATAACAATATCCGCATCTTGTTCCAGGGAGCCAGATTCGCGTAAGTCGGAGAGCATCGGTCTTTTGTCAGAGCGATGCTCAACTGCGCGGGAGAGTTGTGCAGCCGCAAGCACTGGAACGTTAAGTTCCCTGGCTAAGATTTTTAAGTTACGGGAAATGTACGAGACCTCTTGAACCCGATTCTCTGTACGAGTATCCCCGCTCATTAATTGTAAATAGTCGACAATAACCAAATCAAGGCGGTGCTCCATATGTAAGCGGCGGCACTTGGTGCGTAATTGGAGTGGGGTAATCGCGGGTGTGTCATCAAGGAAAATAATCGTATCGCTGAGCACTTCGATAGCTTGTGTAAAGAGCGCCCATTCATGGTCTTCCAATTTCCCGGATCGCAACCGTTGAGAGTCAATGCCTGTTTCCTGAGCGATCAGCCGCTGTACCAATTGTTCATTTGACATCTCTAAAGAGAAAATCGCGACATGCTTTTTGTGTTTCTGAGCAGCGTTCTTTGCAACAGAAATAGCAAAACCTGTTTTCCCCATACCAGGTCTTCCTGCGATGATGATTAAATCGGAAGGTTGCAACCCCCCAAGCAATCGATCAAGGTCAATAAATCCCGTTGGGACGCCACGAATTTCATCATCCTGAGCAGCGAGTTCACCAATCCTGTCGTAGTAATCACCGAGTACTTTTTTGATAGATTCCAAATCGCGCGTCAAACGGCGTTCGCTAACGCCAAAGACTGCCTTTTCCGCCTCATCCATAACCGTTTCAAG
The DNA here is from genome assembly GCA_011176615.1 of Anaerolineae bacterium. GTDB lineage: Bacteria > Chloroflexota > Anaerolineae > Anaerolineales > UBA11858 > G519. Next base: position 9,820 of record DUEG01000073.1, read on the forward strand.
GCTGCTATCCTCACGATAAGCATATTTGGCAATGTGGTTAGCAGCCTCAAGTAATTTACGGCGGATGGATGTTTCCTCGACAATGCGACCATATGCTTGCGCATGGAGCGAGGATGGCACATTGTTAATCAATGCTGTCAAATACGCGGGACCACCAATCTCGTCAAGACGCCCCGTTTGATCCAGTTCTTCAGTGATAGTCAGAATATCAAGTGGGGTGCGGTGTTCGATGATATTGACAATTGCCTCCCAAATCCATCGGTGTCTGTGTATGTAAAAATCATCGCTACGTAGGAATTGAGCAACATCATAGTAGGCTTCAGGATTGATCAAGACAGACCCAATTACCCCTTCTTCTGCCTCCCGGCTCTGGGGAACTAATTGGGGTCCTATTGTTCCGCTATCTTCAAAAACAGGTATCTCGCTAATTGTCTTCGTCTCCCATGTCGTCATCGAGGTCAAGTTTTTCGATAAAGTCTTCGAACACTGAAAGATCTCCTTCTTCTTCCACTTCCAAATCAGTTTCTTCAATTACTTCTTCTTGGATGATATCTTCCTCAGGAACGATTCCTGCTTTATCCATCACCTCACGTGATACAAAGATTGGAACATGGGTCCGTGCTGCCATATTAATCGCATCTGATGGTCGAGAATCGATATTAAAAATTTCTCCATTCCTTTCAATTACAATGTTTCCATAGAAGGTTTCATTCTTTAGTGCGACGACTTCAACCCGAACAATCAGCCCATTTAACCGGTCTATTACCGATTTAAAAAGGTCATAAGTAAGAGGACGGGAGATCTCAACGCCTTGAAGAGCAATCGTCAGATGCTCCGCTTCATAGACGCCTACCCAAATGGCTAAATAGCGTTCCGTATCAATTTCGCGGAGAATGATGATCCTTTGTTGATTCATCAGACTGACCCGAATGCTATCAATAACTACTTCTACCATATCTGTCATGATGACTCCGCTCTCCTTTGGTGTGGACAAACAAACATAAAGTATCATCCACATCCATTACATCAGAATATCAATACAAATTCTGCTTAATGTTATTTTACTATAATCCGTAACGGAAAGCACATCCCATTAAGAAATCTTTTATGATTATTCCTCCCTGGAATCTGTTTCTCTTTCATGAGAAGGATTTCTTCTTCAGGAATTTGCAGGCTGTATTTCCAGATCCTGGGGGGACACTGATAAGTTATCAAAATTATCGAAAGTCAAATCCCGAAAAGTAAGATTGAGATTTTTCTTCACTGTTTCAAAGAGTTCCGAATAACTGGTTAATATTCGAGCATCCCAGTTGAGATGCAATAGTTTACTCAACGAATGAATAAGTTCTGGGTCTTCGACTTCAATTTCCATAAAATACCCGAAAGGCATCTCATCTAATGAAATTTCAGCTCCCTGAAGTTGATAGACAGTGCGGTATTTTTCATAAGACATGCTAACTTGATATCCCAAGGCAAATAAAAACGCCTTAGCCTTTTGGTAATCGCTTACTGTAAATTCGATCTCTTCTCGGGCATGTACTCCTTTGTCAGTTTTCCCAGGTCCTTTATACGTCAGACGTGTCCCTGTATCTTGCCGCAATCGCAATACGCGTTTTTCACTTGTAAGTTGCATATCGGGCGTATCAAACCGTAAGTTAAATTCGTGGGTTCGGGTTTGTATACATTCCGCATGGTGCGTTTCAAGGCGCTTAATGATTGCCTCTGGCTTTGTGATGAAAAATTTTACTTCGAGTTCCTGGTTTAATTTTGTCATAAAGGTTTTTGCCTATTCAACACTTAATAACGTCTGTTTTTTTTCTACATGATCCCCTGGTTCCACTCGAATACGGGTAACTTTTCCGGATCGAGGAGACCGCAGTTCATTTTGCATTTTCATTGATTCTAAAATAAGCAAAGCATCTCCCTTATTGATTTGCTGTCCTTCTTCCACAGGTATTGAGACTACCATTCCCGGCATAGGCGCTTTAAGATGGTATTCACTGGTTTGGGTAACACCACCTCCATAAGCCTGCCGTAAACGCTTTTCACGCTCATCTTCTACAAGAACAGGATAAAGTGTTCCATGGAGCATCACTTTCCATTCCCCCTCTTCAAAATACACAAATGCTTCATATGATTTACCATCCAATATCAGAGAGAAAACAGGTTGTCCATCTACCTCTTCAAAGTCAATAGTATGGACTTCTCCATTTATGCTTAAATGTTTTTCGTCCAAGATTTCAATGATGTATTCGCTTTCAATTACAGTTGAAATGTATTTCATAAAATATCCTAAAAGGTTACTTTGACTTAATTGATGAATCCATTACCTATGCATCCGTTCCCAGCGACCGACCCATTTCCAGTTACTCGTATCACGTTTACCACGACGTATGATATGCGTGGAGCGTTGTATCTGTTGGTGAGCAACCAATGTGGCTAAGATTGCGGCTATATCGGCATCAGATGATTTATCAATATTTACAGAATTGAAGGAAAATCGGTCTTCAATAAAGCGGGTATCATATTGTCCCGCCATGAAACGATGGGAGTTCATTAACATTTGGTGGAACGGAATATTCGTACGAACACCTGTGATTTTGTATTCCTCTAATGCGCGCCGCATTCGTAGAATCGCTTCTGCACGCGTTTTTCCATGGACAATCAACTTAGAAATTAGCGAATCATAATAAGGAGAAATTGTAAAACCCGGATAAACACCGGTATCAACACGCACACCTGGTCCGGTGGGCAGCAGGATGTGACTGATACGCCCTGTCGAAGGGAGAAAATTCTCATAAGGATCTTCGGCATTAATGCGGCATTCAATCGCCCAGCCATGCTGGCTAATATCCTCTTGAGTATAATTCAAAGAACGTCCTCGAGCGATACGGATTTGTTCTTTGACAATATCCACATTGGTAACCGCTTCAGTGATGGGATGTTCAACTTGTAAGCGCGTATTCATCTCAAGAAAATAATAGCGTTTGTCTTTATCTACTAAAAATTCAATCGTACCAGCATTGACATATCCGACAGCCTTAGCCGCCCGTACAGCGACTTCTCCCATCTGTTGGCGGAATTCCTGATCATCAGCAATAAACGGTGATGGTGTTTCCTCAAGGATTTTTTGGTGGCGGCGTTGCAGAGAACATTCGCGCTCCCCTAAATGGATTACATTTCCTTGATTGTCAGCCAGGATCTGAAACTCGATATGCCGTGCTTCTTCAAGGAGTTTCTCGAGATATACATTTCCATCTCCAAAAGCGGCTTCGGCTTCTCGGCGTGCAGCATTCAATAATCTCGGCATTTCCTCGATATTGCGTACTTCACGCATTCCCTTGCCACCCCCACCAGCGGTTGCTTTGGCTAATAAGGGAAACCCTATCGTGGGAGCGATTGCAAGAAGTTCATCATTGCTGAGTGCGCCCTCCCCTGCAGTACCCGGCACAACTGGCACACCGGCTGCAGAAACAGTCGCCCGCGCGATGGCTTTGTCCCCCATTGCGGCGATCGCTGAAGGTTTGGGTCCAATAAATGCCAAGCCCGCATCGATACATGCTTGAGCAAAATCAGCACGCTCTGCTAAGAAGCCATAACCAGGATGAATTGCACCTGCCCCGCTTTTCAAGGCAATTTCAATGATTCTATCACCACGTAAATAGGACTCGCGCGCAGGAGGGGAACCTAAGTAATAGGCTTCATCTGCAAACCGCACATGCAATGCTTGACGATCCACGTCTGAAAAGACAGCAACTGTTTTCAAACCTAATTCTCGGCATGCTCGGATAATCCTCACTGCAATCTCCCCCCGATTGGCAATTAATACTTTGTCAAACATTTTATGTCCTTGAACAATTATAGTTTTGTACTTAACATTCTTATCATTTTTATCATATTAGTTAAACAAGCGTGATAGAGCATAATAACTGCAAAATCATTTCCGAGCCCGTATATCTCGTATGAAAGGAGATAATTATAAATAATTAAGAACTTCGACCTTGCCCGATGAATAAACTAGAGCGGGATACACCCATGTTTTTTGGGCGGGTTTGTATCGCGTTTGTTAGAGAGCATTTCAATCGCATTTATTAATCTCGGTCGGGTTTCTTTAGGCTCGATGACATCATCAATATAGCCGCGGGATGCTGCAATATAGGGATGGGCGAACTTCTCACGATATTCGGCGACCAATTCCTCTTTTCGCTTGACGGGGTCTTTTGCTTCGGCTAGTTCCTTACGGAAAATTATGTTGACCGCTCCATCCGGACCCATAACGGCAATTTCGGCGCTTGGCCAAGCAAAATTAATATCTCCACGGATGTGTTTGCTACTCATAACATCATACGCGCCTCCATAAGCCTTCCGTGTGATTACGGTGAGTTTTGGAACAGTAGCCTCACAATAAGCAAAAAGTAATTTTGCCCCTGCACGTATGATTCCACCATGCTCTTGATCAGTACCCGGAAGAAAGCCAGGAACATCTACAAATGTCAGGATGGGAATATTGAAGGAATCACAAAAACGCACAAAGCGGGCTGCTTTCTCTGAAGCATTGATGTCCAAGACGCCCGCAAGGACAGCCGGTTGATTGGCTATGATACCGATGCTATGCCCGCCCAGTCTGGCAAAACCTATCACAATATTTTGAGCAAAAGCCTCCTGGATTTCGAAGAATTCGCCATTATCTACAGTCATAGCGATGACTTCTTTGATATCGTATGGTTTGCTTGGATCATCGGGAATAATCGCATTCAAGCCTTCTTCCATGCGCAAAGGGTCATCGTTAGATGGCACGAATGGGGGGTCTTCCAAATTGTTTTGGGGTAAATAAGTGAGCAATTTCTGCACTAGAAAGAGCACGTCGCCTTCGCTATCAGCAGCGACATGACATACACCTGATGTTTCTGCATGAATATCAGCCCCACCTAATTCCTCAAATGTGACTTCCTCATGAGTCACTGCTTTTACCACTTCCGGACCAGTAATGAACATATATGAAGAACCTCGTACCATGAAGATAAAATCAGTGATTGCTGGAGAATAAACCGCGCCTCCTGCACAAGGGCCCATAATTACACTAATCTGGGGAACAACACCGGACGCGAGTGTGTTTTGCAAAAATAGTTCAGCATATCCTCCCAAGGAAACAACGCCTTCCTGAATGCGTGCCCCGCCTGAATCGTTCAAACCGATAACGGGCGCTCCATTTTTAATCGCCATTTCCATAATTTTGACGATTTTCTCAGCGTGAACTTCGCCCAGGCTGCCCCCAAAAACCGTAAAATCTTGCGAGAAAATATATACCAAACGATTATTGATCGTTCCCCAACCGGTTACAACGCTGTCACCTACAAATTTTTTCTTGGCTAATCCAAAATCGGTGGTGCGGTGTTCGACAAATGGATCAATCTCCCGGAAAGAACCTTTATCCAATAATAAAGCAATCCTTTCGCGAGCAGTGAGCCGTCCTTTCTTATGTTGTGCATCAATTCGTGCTTCCCCTCCCCCTTGGCGGGATTTCGCTCGTAGTTGACGAAGGCGTTGGATTTTCTGATGATTACTCATATTGTCTCCATTCGTACCCTGATAACTAGCAGGACCCATCTCTCTATGTTGACTTAAAGTATAGGCGTGATTCTTCCCGGGTCAGGCTCCATGCTATGATTATAAAAACAATGATCCAGAAACCAATCATAAAGACAGTTCGGTGAACCCAAGTGCCGCGATCGGCTATTATTAGGCGATCTAGCCAATAGTTAATTGCAAAGAGCGTAGTACTAATCCATGTCGCTCTTGGCGCCCAAGCCGAGCCAATCCATAATCCCCAAGAAATAATCAACCCTACAACTCCCCATATCAATCCAGTCAATACCAAATAGACCGGCGATGGGAATGACAACCTCATTTTTAAAGCGCTCCAAAATACAATTGCTTCATAGAAACGCAACCAATACAAGACTGAAAAAGAGAACACCAGTACTGTCAAGAGCGTTACGCTAAAGGGTCGTTTAGGTCGAGAGGTCATTTCATATTCTCATTATCGCATTGATCTATCCAGATAAATAATCAATTGATTAATAAAATGATTTTACCCATTTGTTCGCCAAGTTCAAGACGTTGTTGCGCTCTTGCACCTTCACTCAAAGGATAACTGGAATCGATCACTGCTTTTAGTTTTTCCTCAAAGACAAGACCCATCACCGTATTAAAATCCTGCAGGGTTCCCATTGAAGAGCCAATGATGGTGAGGTGTTTCCCAAAGATGAAGCGATTATCAATCTCGAATTTTGGACCACCCGTATTTCCCACAGTTAGAATACGCCCCCCTTTACGGGCGGCGCGGAAACTGAGCGGGAAAGTAGTTCCAACATTATCCACAACTACGTCCACACCTCTTTTTTGGGTAAGTTTATAAATTGTTTTCGACCAATTTTTTTCTTTTGATCTGTCTATCAAGTAATCCGCACCCAAGGATTCAGCGAGGGCTAGTTTCTTTGAACTAGAACCGACCACATAGACTGTACAACCGCTGAACTTAGCAATCTGTATACTCGCTGTATTGACACCGCCAGATGCACCAACAATCAAGACATGTTCACCAGGGCGCAGTTTTCCCTTGGTGATCAGGGAATGCCAAGCAGTATGATAGACCAATCCAGCAGCAGCCGCTTTGGCATAGTCGAAACCTTCTGGAATAAGTAGAAGCTGTCTGGCTGGAACCGTGACATATTCCGCATAGGTTCCCCGGATTGTTTCGCCAAGCAAGTGCCAATTTCGGCACATATTGTCTTTGCCCGCCAGGCAGAAGTCACATTTACCACAGCCGATATTCGAATTGATCACAACCCGGTCTCCAACAGCCCAGCCTTCAACACCCTCCCCCAAGGCGGCTATGGTTCCAGCGCCATCAGCTCCTGGAATGTGAGGGTATTCCAGACGTAAGCCGGGCCATCCCTCCCGTACCCAAAGATCCATACGGTTGAGCGCAGCCGCTTTCAATGCAACCAACACCTCTCCCGCAGCCGGCTGAGGTGTTGGGAAATCCTCGTATTTCATCACCTCGGGTCCGCCATGTTTGTAGAATAAAAAGGCTTTCATTTTCCGCCTCCATGAATAGACGAATACTCAAAATTTCCATTGTGTAAAGGCGTATTGTCTTTTATACTCAGGTACCCTATACTAAAAGTTAACCCCAGCAGCATAAAAAAGATCCCCAGGGGAACATCCCACGGTCGATACTCAAATCGGTAAGTATGTTTACCTGGTAAGGCTGTGGTTTCTAACCATTTTTCACCAATGAGTTGAGTTGGCTCACCATCCACCCAAGCAAACCAACCACAAGTTTCAAAACGCGTCCAAAGATGGTTCGCTTGAACCACTGAGCCAAATTCCCGTCCAGCAGGGATGACGTGGGAATTCAGATTTAAATAATCTCGCCCTATCCACATAGCCCAAATAAGTAGAATGAAAATCTCAAGCACAGGTTTCCACCACACGCGCTGATCTATATTTTCACGAGTGGATGGAGATATAAATTTCTTCCAACGAAGGATAAGATTCAAGAATGGCTTAGGAACACAGGCTTCTAGGAAAGGATGCTCCGGGAATGATTGTCCACCTTGGTTTA
>DUEG01000074.1 GCA_011176615.1 Anaerolineae bacterium
ATGGTATCCCTGTTCACCGACCTGTCCAGCCAAATGGTCTACCCGCTCATTCCGACATTTCTCGCTGCGCTGGGTGTTTCTCCCGCAATTCTGGGATTGATCGAGGGCATCGCAGAGTCCACCGCATCCCTGTTCCGGACTGTTTTCGGACGGATGTCGGATAAACTTCAAAAGAGGAAGATATTCATTCTCCTCGGATACAGCCTGTCCGCCATCTCCAGACCGTTTTTCTACATTGCCAGTCACTGGACTACCGTCATGATTATCCGCTTCTCGGATAGAATCGGGAAAGCAGCCAGAACCCCGTCAAGGGATGCCCTCATATCCACCTCCATCCATCCATCTATCAAGGGAAAGGCTTTTGGTTTCCACCGTGCAATGGACAGGATCGGCGCGATTGGCGGACCTCTTCTCGCTATGCTTGTCCTCTATCTTCTGCGCGACACCCAGTCGGAACTCGAAGCGCTGAGAACCACCTTCCTTATTTCCGCCATACCCGGGCTTATTGCGCTCATCTTCATCAAATTCGCAAAAGAGATCAAACCCAGTGTTATAAATGTGGAGAAGAAAAAGAAGACTGCTATACTCAACGCTCCATTTATTCTCTTCCTTGTTGCCAACGCTTTCTTCGCATTGGGTAATTCATCCAACGCATTCCTAATCCTTAAAGCGCAGGAAGTAAATATTGCCACCTATCTCATCCCGATGCTCTGGGTGGTATATAACATCGTCTGTACAATTTCATCGCCAATCCTTGGCTCTCTCTCGGATACTGTCGGGAGAAAACCGATTATCCTTATTTCCTTCATCTATTACGCGGTCATCTATGCACTTTTCGGTTTTGCCAACCAGGTTTGGATGATTTGGGCTCTTTTTGCAGCCTACGGGATTTTCTACGGGTTATCCAACGGTATCTTCCGAGCCTATGTGGCGGACATCGTGGAGGAGGAAAACAGGGCAACCGCTTATGGCGTGTTGAACACAATCATCGGAATTTTTCTCCTGCCAGCATCTGTGCTTATGGGGCAGTTATGGACTCGCTTCAACTCCAAAATTGCTTTTCTCACCGCTGCAGGGCTTGGGTTGGTAGGTTTCATCATATTCCTGATAAGCCTGATGATAACAAAGGAACCAAAACCAGCCTGATTTGGTAAAATCATAGTCTGCAAGAAGGTTAAAAGAAAAAGAATGACAGAGAAAAGAAACGAGTTACCGGATAAATTAATAAGAAGATTCCTCCTTGGAATCATAAATCTTCATATTCTTTATCATGCCCGGAAAGAGCCAATTTATGGAAAGGAGTTCAAAAAAGAACTCGAAAGACATGGGTATGATATTTCATTCGGCACCCTTTACCCGATTTTCCACAGTCTGGAAGAGGACGGATACCTGCAACTGGACGAAAGAAATATCAATGGCAAAATACGCAAGTACTACTCGATAACCAGGAAAGGTGAAGAGATACTCGATTACTCCAAGGACAGAGTCAAGGAACTCTTCGATGAATTGTTCGAATAGGGGGAAATGCTTTCCCCCTTGTATACAAGAATTGTTTATGAAGAGGTGGCAAAGATGATCACAATGAAGCGTACATAGTAGCACTTCTTTTCCTTACTTGCTAAAAATGAATATGTCAGCGTGAAATGTGCGGGCTGTCTCCTGTTGCAAGATGGAGATCGCATCCCGCCAAAATACACGCTGTCTTTTCCCCAGACGAAGGCGAACCCTCCCCATGTGGGGCTAATCTGCCTTTGTCTCTTATTATCTATACCAGTACAAACTTTGGCTCGTCTGGCGTTGTTCCAACTATTGATGGTTGCGCAGCACTAGTGGGAGAAATATCTCGTACGGGGTGATAAGCCGCCCATGAATGTCCTGGAAAGCAGTACCGGGGCGGTCATGTTCCCAGACTGCTAAGTAGTTGACACTGCCTCCCGCAACAGCAGGCGTAGTGAATTCGGCTGTAATGCCGGCTGTAGGTGTCATAATCCCAAAACCCGACCCCAACGTCTTATCCGAATTCACGAATTGACCCCAAATCCCGTATGGGCCTGTGATGTTGCTAAATTGCTGTTGCCAGACCACAAAAAATTGGTTCCCCGCCGAGTTGCAAGTAACTTTAGGTCTAACTTCCCCAATACTAGTGGAGTCCAATAGGAGAGGACCGCCATTAAGGGAGCCATCACCATTAATAAACCGAGCATAGATGTCCGGTTGCGGATTTTGCCAGGCTACCAGGTATTGGTCAGTTTCCCTGCAAGCAGCCACAGACGGTCGTATTTCTGCGCCAGGCCAACCGGCAATACCGAATTCACCACCAGCCAGCGGAAGACCTTTTCCAGTAAAGCGAGTACCGAAAACGTCCTGCATGTTATCGTAAACCACCAGGTATTCATTGCGTGTCAGATTGTAGGCTATCTCCGGACGGGCGCGTACTTCCGTTGGATTGCTAATCGTAAAATCGCTGCCAGTTGAGATAAAAGTTCCATCAGAGGCTTTCATCCTGCGACCGCTGATGTAGGCAGGAACCGAGGGATGTTCTGTCAACCAAACAATCATAAACTCCTGTTCAGTTCTAGAATAAGCCACCTTAGGCATATCCTGTTGTGTGAGCCAATCGCAAATGACGAATTGATGCAATCCTTGAATAGGACCATTCCAATTGACAAAGATGCCATGAACATCATAATTTGTGTAATTACCCGAAGTATCGTATAACCATACAACTAAATAACGGTCATTCACTGGATCGTACGCTACCGAAGGCAAGGCGCGATCATTGGGGTATGGATTCATTGGTGCTGTGGGATCTACGGAGAACCAGCTTTTTAACTCGCCTTGTCCAGAAATGCGCTGGGCATAAATATCGCTGCTCCCTCCCCACGTATTTTGCCATACAACCAGATATTCATCATGCTTCCAGTTGTAAGCGACAGAGGGCAAATATTGTATATTATCCAGGGTTGAGATAACGATCTCCTCGCCGAGATATAGGTTAGTGTTTACAGACGCAGCGGAATCTTTGAAAAACCGAGTATTCGCGCTGCTGCTACCCATGCCAAGCAATAAAGCACCGGCGACTAGGACAATGAGTAAACCTTTCTTTACAGACATTTTTCTAACCTCCAATTTGTTTGGTAATTTAGGCTAATGCTGTTTAATAAGCACCTGCTGTATAATCACTCGATTTTGTAATTTGGGAATATTCACTATAGTATGTCGAATTACAATGTGACTAATTATACACTATTCCCTTTGATGATTTCTCTATGCTGCTGCTATACAAAAACAAACCCCCAAATCTTCGCGAATCCCTCCATGAGG
>DUEG01000075.1 GCA_011176615.1 Anaerolineae bacterium
CACGCGAACACCTGCATATCGACCTATTGCAAGACCAAAAAATTCTTCAAAACCTGAACCCACTTATAGCCCAATTTCAATGAGTGGAAGGGAAACAAATCGAATTAAGCAATCTCGTTTTTAGCACCAAAATCGAAATGTATTATTAGGAATTGGTAGTCAATTTACAATCGCAAAGGTTTTGTTACTAGAATGAGAAATTTTTTATCTACTCAAAACGTCGAAGAACAGGCATTTCTCAAGGAGAGTTCCCCTTGGGGATGCCTGTCGTCTTTTACTATTTTGCCAATCTCAATCACGCTTATAGGGATTGTGCTTTTATTCTTCGTCAGTCAAGTCGCTTGGGCATCTTACGACCCAAATATATCGAATACCATTTCAAGCAAAGCAGTTCTTCCGCAAGACGAAAATAACAATAAGGTAGTTTCATCCGCACCCCTATCTTCTGTATTCACCGAAGAGGTATTATTTTGGAGAGGGCAAATTATCGATTGGTCGGAACGCTGGAATACAGACCCAAATTTAATTGCTACGATCATGCAAATTGAGTCATGCGGAAATCCACAAGCAGAATCGCCAGCGGGGGCAATCGGTTTGTTTCAAGTAATGCCCTATCATTTTACAGAGAATGAAGACCCTTATAAACCAAGAGTAAATGCTCGTCGAGGAATCGGTTATCTAAACCAAGCCCTTGAATCTAGCGGAGGGGATATTCGATTAGGGTTTGCGGGCTACAATGGCGGAATTAATGGGGCAAAGCGCCCAAAATCCCAGTGGTCGGATGAAACCACACGTTTTGTGTATTGGGGTCTAGGAATTTACGAAGATGCATCGTCTCAAATGGAGCACAGCGATCGTTTAGATGAATGGCTTGCGCATGGGGGCTCAAGTTTATGTAAGCAGGCTGCGAGTGTGTTAAAAACGCGTCCGTAAGAGCAAACAGGAAACTGTTTATGTTTTAGGATGTACGCTACATTCTTCGTCTGCAAGCGGTAACCAAACGCAGAAGGTTGTCCCCTTTCCTACTTTCGAATCAACATCAATATGACCGCCATGGTTTCGTACAATCCAGTAGGCAATAGACAAACCGAGACCATAGCCCTTACCATCCTGGGTGCGCGTGCGTGATTTCCCAGTACGGTAAAAGCGCTCAAAAATATGAGGAAGGTCTTCCGCCGAAATCCCAGGCCCATTATCTGCAATAATTACCCTGGCTTGTTCTTTTACTTTCCCTACCCCCACAACAATTTCACCGCCTTCAGGGGTATATTTAATTGCATTACTTATCAAGTTGATAAAAACCTGTTTTAATCGATCATGGTCGCCACATACAAGCACTTGATCAATATCACCAATGTGAATATTGATCTTTCCCTGTGCAAGTATTTTGGTTTGTTGGAGCACATCGAGAAGCAATGTGTCTAATTCAACCAGCCGGTGGTCAAGTGGGATTTTACCGGCTTCTGCCTGGGCGAGCAGAAGTAAATCACCAACCATACGAGTTAGACGATCTACTTCGCTTTCGATACTTCCAATTAATTCTTCATCAATAATATTCATCCGCCGCATCAGGCTTACATTTCCTTTGATAACGGTTAATGGTGTCCGAAGTTCGTGACCAACATCCGCAATAAAACGCCTTTGTGCATGAAACAAGTTTTCGAGACGGCTAAGGGTTTGGTTAAATGCATGAATTAACTGTCCAACCTCGTCATCTGGAGACCCCTGATAAGGAATACGTCTAGACAGGTCATCAGCCTGAGTGATATGAAGCGCAGTCTGTGTAACACTATTTAACGGCGCAAGTGATCGATAAGTTGTAAAAGACACAGCAATTGCTGCAACTGCCATGGATATAATCACCCCAAAAATCAACGTAGTGACCATACGGCTCTTAGTTGCATCCACAATCGCTAGGCTAGCGCCTACTTGCAACGTACCGATCGGTCGATCTCCAATCATTAGAGGAACACTAAGCACACGGATATGTACACCCTCAATAGTTGAATCACGAAATATTGGCTTCGCAATTTGACGACCACGCGCATCGAGAGGTTTCTCCAACCACCGAATGTTAATCGATGATTCTTTCAAATCATCATCACGCGACCATACTTGAATATATACATTTGCAGCAAATTCTAGATTTGGGTTAGGCAGAACGGTTAATTCACCATGATTGTTAACCCGAATATCTTGGATGGTTTCAATCGCAGTCTCTTCAAGTATTGCATCAACCTGATTGATGAGCGTAATACTTATCAATTGAAGGGTTGCTACACCGAACAAGAGCAGGACACCCCCAACAAGCGCAGTATATAACAGCGTTAAACGAACGCGAAGCGACATTAATCAGGTTCACGAAGCACATACCCAACACCCCGAACGGTATGCAATAAACGCTCCTCCCCATTCATCTCTAATTTCTGACGCAGATACCGGACATATACTTCAATAATATTGCTTTCACCGCCAAAATCATATCCCCAAACTCGGTCAAAGATAACCTCTCTTGTAAGAACCTGGCGAGGATGCATCATAAAAAGTTCTAATAATTCGTATTCCTTGGCTGTTAACGAGATAATGCGATCCCCTCTTTTTGCCTGCCGCGTTCCTGTGTCTAATGAGAGGTCCTTAAAGTTCATCACTTTCGGGCGGTTTACTGGTTGCGAGCGTCTTAGAAGCGCGCGTATTCGAGCCAGCAGTTCATCGAGTTCGAAAGGCTTTATCATATAATCATCGGCACCCATATCCAAACCGATAACCCGATCTTTAACACTTTCCTTTGCAGTAAGAATTAGAATCGGCACTGAACCTCCAGAACGCAATCTCCTACATACCTCAAAGCCATCAATTCCCGGGAGCATTAAATCCAAAACCACTAAATCTGGAGGGTTATCTCTTGCTAGAATCAATCCCGTCTGCCCATCTAATCCAACATCCACCAAATAACCTTCATAAGCAAGGGCACGCCGTAGGAATTTGGTAATTCCTTCATCATCCTCGATAATTAATATACGTTCGTTCATAACACCGCCTTTCTATGAAAATATACCACATGCTAAGCATGGGCTCAAGATTGAGATTTATAGAATAACTTGTAAATTGTTGCATGCTTAGTTGCATGCTTAAATAAAAAAGACCACCCATAAATCTGGTGGTCTTTGTATGGTAATCAACGAATTAAGCAAGCTCGATGACAGCACCGGCTGCTTCAAGTTTTGTTTTTGCATCGTTAGCAACGTCTTTCCCAACACCTTCAAGCACCTTCGAACCTGGTGTTTCGGCAACTTCTTTTGCCTCTTTAAGTCCCAGGCTAGTGAGTTGTCGAACAGCCTTGATGACCTCAATCTTCTTTGGACCAACGTCTTTGATTATCACGTCAAACTCGGTTTTTTCTGCTTCTGCTTCTGCAGCACCGGCACCGGCGCCAGGCATTGCCGCAGCAACGGCTACGGGAGCAGCAGCGGAAACACCCCACTTCTCCTCGAGCATTTTTACCAATTCCGCAGCATCGAGTACGGAAAGTTCACTTAATTCATCCATTAATTTGTTTAGATCAGCCATTTTTTACTCCTAAATTTCTTTCTTTTAATTTTTATTTTTTTCACTATGTAATATTTTTCAAGCAGCCTCAGAAGCAGTGTCTTTCTCCGAATACGCTTTGATCACTGCTGCAATTTGTCGACCAGGTTCACTAAGAATACGCGCAATTTGTGTTGCGGGAGCAAGGATTGTTCGTAGCAAATGAGCCCGTAAGACTGGCAATGGCGGCAAATCAGCGAGTGCCTTAACCTCTGCTGGGGAAATCAACTCACCATTTAAATAGCCGCATTTGACCTTGAGAAAGTCGGATTCTTTAGCGAAACCCATCATCGCCTTTGCTAACGCGGGAGGGTCTTCAAAAGCAAAACCGACAGCCGTTGTCTTTATAAAGTTTTCTGGATTATATTGCAATTTGACATTATCGAATGCGATTTTTGCCAGCGTGTTCTTAAGAATGTGGTATTCACCACCTGCTTCTCGCACTCTTTTTCGCAGATCATCTATATCATTCATGGAAAGACCAATATATTCAGTAACGATCAAACCCTGGCTCTTTTTAATCCATTCCTCGTATTGCTCGATAAGTTCTTTCTTTTGTTGCTTTGTTATAGCCAATGGACGTTTACCTCCTTTCAAAAAAATAAGTCTTTACCTCGCCAATAAAGGTAAAGACTTTTTAAATTCTGCTTAGTACTTTAAGTCTACACCTGGACAGGAAATTAAGCCTAATGCGGCACCTGTTGTCTTCGGCGAAGTTGAATTAACTATTGAAATTATACCATATATAATTGTCAGCGGTCATCGCTTGTGCTAAGCGTGGGTCAACTTTAATACCAGGTCCCATCGTAGCGCATAATGTCACACGGCGAATGTATGTTCCTTTCGCTGCTGCTGGGCGCGCTCTTGTGATAGCATCCATAAGAGCAGCCATATTTTCATAAAGTTTATCAACATCAAAAGAAGCCTTTCCAATAGGCGTATGGATGTTTGCGGTCTTGTCTACACGGAATTCCACACGACCTGCTTTTGCTTGGTTGATTACATCTGGCAAATCTTCTTCAGCAACAACAGTACCCGCTTTAGGATTAGGCATTAATCCTCGGGGACCCAGAATTCGTCCCAAACGACCGGCTTTTCCCATCATGGACGGGGTCGCGATAGCGACATCGAAATCTGTCCATCCATTCTGGATTTTTTTTATCATCTCATCGTCAGCGATGAAATCAGCGCCAGCCTTCGCTGCGGCACTTGCGCCTTCGCCTTCAGCGAAGACGAGCACACGCACTTTTTTACCTAATCCATGGGGTAACACAACAACATCGCGAACTTGTTGATCTGCATGGCGCGGATCCACTCCCAGGCGAACATGTACTTCAATGGTTGAATCAAAATTCGCATACGCCGTTTCTTTCGTTAGTTCGAGTGCTTCTTTGGGTTCATATAATTTATTACGGTCAATCTTTTGAAATGCTTCTTTGTATTTCTTGCCTCGTTTAGCCATTGGGCTCTCCTTGGTGGTTTTAGCGGGTAATTAACCCTCCCACTGGGGTTTAATCTACGATCTCAATACCCATATTGCGGGCTGTACCCTCGATCTGGCGCATAGCACCTTCAATGTCGATGGCGTTGAGGTCATTAAGTTTAATTTCTGCTATTTCCCGGACTTGATCACGGGTAACTTTTCCAACTTTCTCACGGTTTGGCTCTGCTGATCCTTTTTCAACACCTGCCGCCTTTTTTAGCAGTGCAGAAGCGGGTGGGCTTTTAAGGATAAATTTAAAAGAGCCGTCTGTGAAAATACTAATCTCTGCAGGGACTATTTCACCCATTCGAGATTGTGTTCTGTTGTTATATTCCTTGCAGAATTGCATAAGATTGATCCCATGCGCGGCAAGCGCTGGACCAATTGGAGGCGCTGGATTTGCTTTTCCTGCCTCTATTTGAAGACGTACAACTGCTTTTAATTTTTTTGCCATTTCTTTCTCCTTGGTGGTTTTAGCGGATTCTTATCTTGATCCTCCCACAGGGTTAATAAGATTAATTAGCGGGATAATATTTTGCCGCTATAAACAACAAATTTACGATTTCTCTACCTGTAAGAAATCTAATTCTACAGGTGTATCTCTACCGAAGAAATTAACCATGACACGAACTTTCGCGCGTTCCATGTCAATCTCTGCTACAGTACCGCGGAAATCGTTGAATGGGCCATCCACAATGCGAACACGTTCGCCTTGTTTGAACGTAACTTTAATCCGCGGTGCTTCGGCTTCCATACGTTTAAGAATTTGGGCAACTTCTTCGGGTCTTAAAGGGGTCGGCTCGTTTCCCATACCCACAAAGCCAGTGACACCGGGGGTGTTACGAACGACATACCAAGATTCTTCGCTTAGCGCCATGTTAACGAGAATATAACCCGGAAAAACACGGCGTTCGATAGTACGTCGTTTTCCATCCTTTACTTCAATCTCGTCTTCAGTCGGAATAATCACATCGAAAATTTTATCCTTCATTCCCATCGATTCAATGCGTTGCTCCAGATTATGCCGCACTTTGTTCTCATAACCCGAATAACAATGAACAACATACCATTCTCGGTCGTCATTTTCTTCAGTAGTAGACGAGAGCAAGATTTCTGCCTCTGTTTTTCTATTTTCCTCAGCCTCAGATGTGGATTTTAGACTATCCTCTTCTTTGACATTTTGGTCTTCGATTTCCTGATCTTTGGGATCAAGAAATGGGTTTTTTTTGTTCATATCTGAACTCTCAAACAATCAATTTTACACTCCGATAATTACAGCAAACAATCGCAAGAAAAGAAAATCTAGTATACCAAGAAAAGCACTCATTCCAAATGTAACGATCAATGCAATTTTAGTCAAGTTAAACGCCTCATCACGTGTTGGCCATGTGACTTTTCGGAGTTCTCCAAGTGTTTCTCGATAAAATCTTTTGATAAAGTTTTGTTTTTTTCGACGTACTTTTTTCTTCGGCACAAGTGCCTCCTAACAATCACCTTTAGATTTCTTATTCGTCTATACGAATCTCACTTATTATACTTTAATTACACAAATCTTCACGGTCAAAACGCCGCTCCTACTGAGACGGCGTTGCGAACGATTTGGCAGGCGAGGCAGGAATCGAACCCGCAACCCCCGGTTTTGGAGACCGGTGCTCTGCCAAATTGAGCTACTCGCCTGAATAATCACTTTTGAGTGCGCAGGATTTTCCTGCGCACATGCGTTCATTTCGTTTCGCGATGCAAGGTATGCTTGCGGCAACGCGGGCAGTACTTCATTAATTCAAGACGACCCGAGTCATTTCGTCTATTTTTCTCCGTTGTGTAATTACGCTCCTTACATACAGAACATGCAAGGGTAACTACAGGACGGACACCTTTTTTACCAGACATAATTAATTACCATTCAATCTATAATTGTTGCTATTCAATAATTTTTGTAATGACACCAGCGCCGACGGTAAGACCGCCTTCACGGATGGCGAACTTCGACCCTTGCTCTAATGCTACCGGCATGATCAATTCGACTTCTAGGTTTACATTATCCCCTGGCATGACCA
>DUEG01000076.1 GCA_011176615.1 Anaerolineae bacterium
CGACGAATCGCCCATAAGCCAAAAGGCAGAAACAACCATGATATGCGCTCCCAACCAAACAGGTCCCCCATACCTACTCGCAAACTATGTTTCGTATTTATCCACGCTAACTCTAAATTATGCCCTTGGGAGGTAACGCCAAAGCCTGGACCAAAACCAACCTTGTCATATTTCCACCACAAGGTATAAGGATTCATCAAAAAATCACCTGTAACTGCATATTGCCACAAGAAATGCATACTGCTGAGTATTAATGCAATCACACCAATAACTAATACCTGCTTGCGTGTGCGCCAATCTCCTTTTATCAGCAAAGTTATGCCATGTATTCCAAAAGGCAGCGCAATCGAAATCATTGTCCAAGGACGGCTGAGCGCAAGCACACCAAGAGTCATGCCGGCTGTTATGATGGGAAGCCAACCCACAGGAGTAGACCGTTTTCCAAAAGCATCCATCCACGAAAGCGCAAAAGCAGAAGCCAGAAACAAACCCCAGGGATGTGAAAGCAATGATCCTGAATTTATTAAGAAAAATGGGGAGGTCAATGTTAAACCAGCCGCCAGCAAACCAACTGTTTCGCCAAATACACGTTTTCCGAGTTGATATATCAGCCAAATTGATAACCCTGATAAGATAGGATTGACCAAATTGCGCATCCCTAAACGGACGCCAAACGAAAGAACAACCGGCCACCCGAGCGGATATTTTCCAAATCGATGCCCTTGATAATCTACAACGAAAGGAACCAAAAAACTTCCTGGATGGGGTGGCGACTCCACCGTTAATTCCCCTTTTGCGATTACTTGCGCTTGCCACAAATAAGCAAACTCATCCTCAAGGTGTGCCATATCTTCGAAAATATTGTTTGCAATCCAGCCATTAACCAGAATTGCCATCAAACCGAAGAGCAATGCAATGAGGTCTGCGCGACTTATGGATGACGTTTTCATGATCAATTAAGCATTTAATTTGCGTAGCACATCGATCGCAGCATCATGTAAATATGAATTTGATGCGCATATTCCACGATTGTTTTTCAAAGTTCGCCCAGTCGTAAAGTCCAACGGTTGCCCATTTAAGTCAGTAACTTTTCCTCCTGCCCCTTCAACTACAAGAGCACCCGCTGCTTGATCCCATATTTTTTCGCGGTAATCCGGACGGGTTGGGGATAATAAACGTAGAATCAATTCACCATGCCCTGCTGCCAGAACAGCATACTTCGCCTGGCTATCCATTCTGACCGGTTCTGTTTTAATCCCAAGGGCTTGCGCAAACAATTCAATCTGGTTCACATTGGTATGTCCAGACTCAAAGGAACGCAGAATCCGCGCTTGGGAGGGAACCTTTTTTTTGGACACCAGCAAAGGTTTTAACTGTCCTTTTCCAATCAATGGCGTTACCCAAGTTCCCTCGCCCCGCACCGCGACAACGAGAGAACCTTTGCCCCCAAAATCGGGTTGGTAGCCATCTGTAAGATTTGGGCATCCAAGCACCCCTATTTGAACCTTTCCTTCCACAATCAATGCGAATGCAATCGCATACTGATCGCCTCGCAAAAAACCTTTCGTGCCATCAATGGGGTCAAGCGTCCAAAAGCGAGATGCTGGAGACGCCGCACCATTATCAATCCAATTACATACTTGCTCTGAGGTTACCTCGCCAAGGGATTCCCTCACAAATTTTGTCACCTGTGCCAAGGTATTTTTTTCCTCTTGCAACTGTAAGGCTTTAGAGGTTTCTTCCGCTACCAGGGGGTCGTTTGGAAAAGCCTTTTGCAGCAAAGCGCTTACCAGTGCCTGAGAAGCAAAATCTGCTACAGTCACAGGGGATCTGTCCCCCTTAGTTAATGCAGGGGTGACCATCTCTTTTTGTATATGCTTGACCAATAACGATGCTCGTTTTACCGCATCCAAGGCAAATTTCACTTCTGGTTTTTCAATTGTAATCATTTACTATCCTTTACCTTTTTATAAACCGACCGTATGCAGTTCATTAGTGCCACAAATCAAAAACATATCTCTAACCCATAGGGATTTGCTAACTTTATACTTCCTCGAAGTCTCCTGCCAGATCACCAGTGAGATCGTAGGTCATTGCTCCAGTTATTCGTACAGGAATCATTTCCCCTGGGGGGATACTGCCTTCAATCATCACCATGCCATCTATTTCCGGCGCATCCCGATAACTCCTTCCTAGCGTGATTCCATCGCCGCTTCCCTCGACCAACACATCGAGCGTATGCCCAACAAATGCTTGATTGCGTGATAAAGAAATCTTTTGTTGCGCTTCCATTAGTCTGTCCCAACGTGCTTGTTTCACCTCTGGGGGTATTGGGTCGCCGAGAGACTCGCTAGCCGTTCCTTGTTCAAATGAGTATTGGAACGCACCTACTCTATCGAATTGTATCTCTTCAATGAAATCCAAGAGTGTCTGGAATTCTTTTTCGGTCTCCCCTGGGTAACCAACGATAAATGTAGTACGGATTGCCAAATCTGGCATTGCTGCCCGCATTTTTGCTATTGTGCGATAAACCCAATCCATATTTGCTGGTCTGCGCATGCGCTTAAGCATCTGTGGATGTGCGTGCTGCAATGGCATATCTAAATAAGGCAGAATTTGTTTATGCTTCGCCATTGTCTCGATCAAGTGGTCTGTTACATATCCTGGATACGCATACATAATTCGGATCCAATCCACCTCAGGAACCTCTAAAACCAACCGCTCTAATAGTTGAGGTAATCCGTCTTTAATTCCCAAATCATGACCATAATCTGTAGTATCCTGAGCAATTAAAATCAATTCGCGAATACCCATATCGCGCAATGCGCGTGCATCACTCAAAACATGTCCCATAGGTCGACTAACAGCGGTTCCTTTTATCAGAGGAATCGCGCAAAAAGCACATGGTCGACGGCAGCCATCCGCAATTTTGAGATAGGCACTTGCGCCTTGCATGCTTACTCTCAATGTGCCCGCATCATCTTGACCTACATCCTGTACGTCAGGAAGATGATAAAGCGGCTTAGGGTGTTTTCCTTCACGCAGGGTATTGACGACCTCAACAATATCCATCCATCGGCGAGTGCCCAAAATACCATCGATGCCTGCGACTTGTTTAGCAACTTGCGCTCCATACCGTTGCGTTAAACATCCTGCCGCAATTAGAATCTGCCCTTTTTGTTTTTTATCCGCCAATTCCCCAAGTATCTGTAGCGATTCTTCTTTCGCGGGATCAATGAATCCGCAAGTATTCACAATTAATACACCAGCATCGCCGGGTGTATTAACAGGCTCGTATCCAGCCCTATAAAGCAATTGCGCCATTGAATCCGAATCGACTGTATTCTTTGCACATCCCAAAGAAATTAAATAAAATTTATTTTGTGTCATAAATAGTAACCGAGGATCATGAACCTATACCTATTAAATAATTGGGGTTTTTGATGGTTCATGGCGTTGCTGTTGGATTAGAAGTTGGGACAGCAGTCGCCTTAGGAGTTTCTGTCAAGGTAGGCGTAATTGTTGGTGTGGGCGTTTGCACGCCTTGTGCTGTAATCACAATATCGACTACTTCCCCAAAAAAGCCTAACAAACCCAAATTTTGTTGATTATAAGTGACACGCAATGCTTCCGCGTTCCCTGTAAGGATCTCTACTCGTTCTTCCCCAGTAAACGCATAAGCGCTACCAGGAATAACGCGCCCATCAAATGCCACTTCTCCATCCTGAGAAACACGCATCCAAGCACGCTGCTGGACAAAAATTTCTACCCGGATTGAGCCATTTGATTCAACGGGTACGATAAACTGCTGAGTTGCCTGTGGCGCCTCAATCGTTCTCTCCGATACATTATTGCCGTTTTCATCTAACGGGGAAAGTTGTGTCGCTGTTGGTGATGGAACTAAAGTAGGAGTTGATGATGGCAATAAAATATCTCCTATTGAAGGAGGTGTCGCTTGAGGCACTTTACTACCTTCGCGAATCTCAGAAACACGAAGCCACCCAAAGATTAAAGTTGTGATTATGAGAATGATGAACAGCCCCACAAGGATCGTATCACGATGTATCAAAGGTTTAATTCGGCGCCGCTTTTTCTTCTTAGTAAGTTTTCCTGGTCTAGAATCATCCTCTAAAGATTGCTTTTGCGCTAGGCGTGCTTGCAGACCATCAGCAAATTTCAGCAAAAGAGGGTCAGGATCCATTCCCAAAAAAGTTGCGTAATTACTAAGCAGCCCCCGTCCTTGCACAGGGGACGGTAACTTGTCGATCGCTCCTGCCTCTAAAGCCAACAAATAGTGCGCTTTAATATGCGTATATTTTTCGGCATCCTCAATGGAAAGCCCGAGTACTTCCCGCTGATTGCATAATGCCTTCCCTAAGTAGACAAAAGGCTCATCAGAACCACGATTAATCTCTTCTTTGTGCTGCGCTGAGGATTGTTTTTCAGAACGGTTATCCTCGTCTAACAAATGCTCTGAGTCCGAATCGCGCGCCAATATTTCCAATAGGGGGGTTGCGTCTAAACCAAGATAAGTAGCGTACGTGCGCAAGAAACCGCGCCGCTGTATTTGAGAAGGAAAAACGCCAAAATTATCCGCTTCCATTGCTTGCAGGTAGCGCAAATGAATATAGGTTACTCGAGCGACATCCTCAAGCGATAGGTTGCGTTCTTGGCGTGCTTCCCTTAATTTCTTTCCAATACTTGTACTCATCTAACCAACTCTATCTTACGATGGATTAAATCCTCAAAACTTGCTATTTTACTGAAGAAGACTATAGTATTATACAGCGGAAACAGTTTCCTTCATATTATCACCTATATAAGAAAACACCGGTCGTCAGAATCTCTAAGGCGATTGACCGGTGTTCTTCATTATTGAAATGAAACAAATTAATCTTCTTCTGGTTCGGTTACCCCTTCTTGAATATCTTCCATAATTTCGCCTTCTACGATATCACCTTCCACTACTTCGCTTTCGGTCGCATCGCTATCCAAACTTGTTGTACCCTCAGGAACCGTAGTTTCTTCATCGAATTCGGGAACTGCGCCCTCGGCGGTTGCTTCTGCCTCCGCTCGAGCATTTGCCTCTTCAATTGCCTCCGCAGGGGTTTCACCTTCACGATAAACAATCACTTTGATACTTGGAATCATATCCACTGTAAGGCGCACATTGACAACATGTTCTCCAATCATCCGTAGCGGTTGGGAATCAATCTGCCGATGGCTGATTTCAGATCCAACTTTTTCAGAGATTGCTTCAGCCAACATTCTCGTGCTGATTGACCCATAAAGACGACCGGTCTCACTAGCACGAACTGGAAAAGTCAACTTCACATCAGATAACTGGTCAGCAACAACGCCCATTTCTTTATTTAACACGGTGCGTTGCACATCGGCTTGCTTACGAATCCGGTCTGCCTGACTGATCGCACCAGGCGTTGCCAATACTGCGAGTCCTTGGGGAATTAAATAATTTCGGGCGTATCCATTGGCAACCTTTTTCACATCACCAGCACGCCCAAGTTTATAAACATCTTTCAGTAATAATATCTTCATTTTTCTCAAGCCCTTTCTATATATAGTTACATTAGACTGAAATTTCTGCGTTAACAGACCCCAGCGAAGGGTACAACGCTTAGGGCAGGCGGATTTTACCAGAAGGAACTAAGCACGTCAACAAAGAATCCCAAAAGAATGCTTGACTTAGGTGCTTGACATTTGAATTCTTTTTCAAGAAATACAAAAATTTGATAAAAATTTCTCCCCTCAACAATTAATTCGGAAACGCATCGTGTATAATATTGCATTACAAGTATAGGGTCATAACCATTAACGCAATACTTCCTTCATACGTTGACACAAACATAGAGTAGCGTATAATCATTAAGCAAAAGGAAAGGAGGCAGAAGGAGAACCATAATTAACATAAGTATTTAATCAACAACCAATTTAAAAATAATTTTTTGGAGGAGATACTATGAGACAAAAAAAGTTCTTTGTCCTATTTGGGCTGTTACTAATCGCCACGATGGCATTAGTAGCATGTCAACCTGCTGCCACTGAGGCACCTGCGCAACCTACAAAAGCCCCAGCACAGCCTACTGAAGCCCCAGCGCAACCCACAGAAGCGCCTGCTAGTCCTTATACAGAGATTCCTTATGAGGAACCACTTTCTGTTTCTGCAGGAAACTGTGACTATGGTGGAAAAATCCTTGAAATCGCAGCAGTAGACCAATACACCGTTAAATTCAAATTATGCAAGCCAGACCCCGCCTTCCTTGCGAAAGTTGCATTTACCCCCTTTGCAATTCAACCACGTGAATATATCGAATACACTGGCGGAACTGGCGAGATACTCGAAAAACCAGTTGGCACTGGCGCATATTACCTAGACTCTTGGAACCGCGGCGACAGCCTCATCTTCAAGCGTTTCGATGATTACTGGGGCGATCCTGCAATCGCGGATTCATTGGTCTTCCGATGGGCAACCGAATCAGCCGCCCGTATGCTTGAACTTCAAGCCGGCACGGTAGACTATATCACCAACATCACAGAAGAAGACATCGCTACTGTAGAGAATGACCCCAATTTACAAATAGTGCCTTTGCCTGCGCCAAATATCCTTTACCTGGCAATGACCAATACATTTGAGCCATTCAACGATGTCAATGTACGTAAGGCGATTGCTTTAGGTATCGACCGTCAGCGTATTGTCGACAACTTCTATCCAGAAGGCTCTGAGGTCGCCTCACACTTTACGCCTTGCAGCATCCCCAACGGTTGCACTGGTGAGTCCTGGTACGATTTCGATGCAGAAGCCGCTCGCCAAATGCTGGCTGACGCTGGCTATCCAGATGGTTTCGAGACCAAGATTTTCTACCGCGATGTATTCCGCGATTATCTACCGAGACCAGGTGATGTAGCAGTCGAGATTCAAACCCAACTCAAAGATAACCTAAACATCACCGCGGAAGTCGTCGTGATGGAATCAGGCGAATTCATCGATGAATCAACCGGTGGTCGTCTCGATGGTTTGTACCTATTAGGTTGGACAGGTGACTACCCCCATATCACCAACTTCCTTGACTTCCACTTCAGCAAGAGCAACCCGCAATTTGGCGATCCCGTCCCCGAGGTTTACGAAGTTCTCGAGCAGGCTTCCCAGATTGCAGATCCTGCAGAATCCGAGCCGCTCTACGCTCAAGCAAACAACGCACTCAAAGAATTTGTTCCAATGGTTCCCATTGTCCATAGCACAATATCTTATGCGGCACGAGCAGACTTGAAGAATGTCAACAATCCAATGTTCGGCGCGCCTATCATGCGCTTGATCGATCCTGGCAAAGACACCTTGGTGTTTATGAAGAACGCCGAACCGATCAGCCTGTACTGCGCAGACGAGACTGACGGCGAGTCACTCGACTCCTGCCAACAAGTACTTGAAGGATTGTATCGATACAATGTCGATGGAAATGCCGAACCCGCGCTTGCAAAAGTCTGCACCCCCAACGATGATCTGACCGAATGGGTATGCACCTTGCAAGAAGGCGTGAAATTCCATGATGGCTCGATGTTGGACGCCAATGATGTTGTGGCTACTTGGGCTGCTGGTATCGACGCTTCCAATCCAAACCACGCAGGTAATACCGGCGCCTTTGAGTATTACTCCTACCTGTGGGATGGCTTGATGAATCAACCGTAATTTTGGTAAAATCATCAGCCGATAACATGGTATAAACGTTGGCGCGAGATAGTACCGAATAAAAACAAACGTGCTATCTCGCGCTACCATTACCACTAATTGGTACTACCCTATCGTACTCAGAAAAATTTTTCACGTGAAGATTCGCCAATGATTCAATATACAATCCGTCGAGTGCTTCTTTCCATCCCGGTTATTTTTGGGATTCTGGTTGTGACCTTTGTGCTTGCACGTTCTATCCCCGGTGATCCTTGTAAATCAATTTTGGGTGAAAAAGCCACTGCGGAAACCTGCGAAAGATTTACGCATGAACATGGTCTGGACAAACCAATCCCCGTACAATTTGGGATTTATTTTTCCAAAATTGCCAAGGGGGACTTCGGAGATTCCATCCGCTTCCACCGCCCAGTTACTGTAATCATGATCGAACGTCTTCCAACCACTATCGAGTTAGGACTGACCGCTTTGATCATCGCCACCATGATTGGGATCCCTTTGGGCGTGATATCAGCCGTCAAGCGTAATTCCATCGTAGATGTGATCACCATGATCATCGCCAACACTGGCGTTTCTATGCCAGTCTATTGGTTGGGTTTACTTCTCGCTTATACCTTCGCACTACTTTTACTCCATACCCCATTTTGGTTACCCCCATCTGGACGCTTATCCGCAGGCGTGGTTGCCACCCCGTTTTATGAAGTGTTTGACTGGGTGGTAACAAAAGATACGTTTAAATTCCATTTATTCGAATTCATCTCGAACTTATTCATCTTTAATTCTATTATCACCCGTAATTGGAAAGTGCTTGGCGACACGATCAAGCATTTAATCCTGCCCGCAACTGCGCTAAGCACCATACCTCTCGCAATCATTGCCCGCATGACCCGTTCCAGTATGCTAGAAGTCCTTCGGCAGGATTACATACGTACTGCGCGTGCAAAAGGATTAGTCGAACGATTGGTCGTGCTTAAGCACGCATTCCGTAATGCACTGTTACCGATTGTAACCATTATTGGCTTGCAAGTTGGTACCCTCTTTGCCGGCGCCGTACTTACCGAATCAATCTTCGGTTTTGCGGGCGTTGGGCGCATGTTGTTCGAAGCAATCACTGCACGAGACTTCCCTATCGTACAAGGATTTACAGTCGTGATTGCAATTGGCTATGTTATGGTCAACATGCTTGTCGATATTTCCTACGCATTCATTGACCCGCGCATCAAATTGGAATAAAGAGTCTATGACATCGAATTCAGATTTACTATCAAATAAGCCGGAAAAGAAAAGCAGGGATTATCGGTCGAACAGTCTCGCAAAATTGACCATTCGACGGATATTCAAGCAGCGCTCAGCAGTTATTGGCATAACTATTCTTAGTATTTTGATTCTCATCGCTACATTTGCTCCTGTGCTCGCGCCATATGAACCCAATCAAGTGCTAATCGGTGTTGAGAGCATAAGAAAACGGGACAAGCCATGTATTCACCTTCTTGGATGTCCAGCGGATCAACCTCAACATATCCTTGGTGTCGATGGAAACGTTCGCGATGAGTTTAGCCGTGTAATCTTTGGTACCCGGGTATCCCTATTTGTAGGGTTTTCAACCGTTGGCTTTGCAATCATTATAGGAACTGTCCTGGGAGCGATCAGTGGCTACTTAGGAGGTTGGGCTGACAATATCATCATGCGGTTCATGGATGTCTTGCTGGCATTTCCCTCTCTTCTTCTGGCGATTGCAATTGTAACGGTTCTTGGGCGTGGTTTACAAAATGCTTTGCTCGCCATTGCGATTGTCTCCATTCCAGTTTATGCACGCGTCGTCAGAGCCAGCGTTCTATCCATAAAAGAAATGGAATATGTTGCAGCGTCACGTGCCTTGGGCGCCGGGCACTTTAACATCCTCATTAAGCGAATTTTACCTAACGCAATTTCCCCTCTCATTGTACAAGGGACATTAGGAATTGGCACAGCCATACTGGATGCTGCTGCCCTCTCTTTCTTGGGCTTAGGCGCGCAACCACCTCTATCAGAATGGGGCACAATGCTCGGTTCAGAGCGGAATCAAGTATTTACCGCACCACATCTCGTCTTCTTTCCTGGGCTAGCCATTATGATCACAGTATTGGCTTTCAACCTCATGGGAGATGGGTTACGTGACGCAATCGATCCGCGTTTGAAACAATAAAGACAACGAATCTGGAGTCTATTCGTGACATCGAATAACAATACACCTCTCTTAGAATTGAGAAACCTTAAAACCTACTTCTTCACAGAAGATGGTGTTGTCAAAGCTGTGGACGGGGTCGATCTTAAAGTCTATCCTGGGGAAATCCTCGGCTTAGTTGGGGAATCCGGCTGCGGAAAGAGCGTCACTTCTTTCTCAATTATGCGTTTAGTAGATGACCCTGGTGAAATTATCGATGGGGAAATTTTATTTGAGGGGAAAAATCTGCTTGACCTCTCGATTAATGAAATGGTAACGATGCGCGGCAATCGAATGTCAATGATTTTTCAACAACCTCAGAGCAGTCTTAATCCTGTGTTCACAATTGGGGCACAAATTGCCGAAGTATTTCGCATCCATCGCAAAATGAGCAAAAATGAAGCCTGGGAAGAGGCTGTAAAATTATTGAAATTAGTCGGCATCCCAGATACTAAAAGCAAGGCTCGAGCCTATCCGCATGAAATGTCCGGGGGGCAGGCACAACGGGTGATGATTGCCATGGCGCTCGCCTTAAAACCACTCTTATTGATTGCTGACGAACCTACAACGGCTCTGGATGTTACCATTCAGGCACAGATACTCGATTTAATTCGAGGATTGCGTAATCAATTCAATACATCCGTTATCTTGATTACTCACGATCTAGGCATCGTAGCGGAAATGGCTGATAGGATTGCGGTAATGTATGCAGGCAAAATTATTGAAGAAGCAAAATCTGCTTCGATCTATGAAAAC
This sequence comes from Anaerolineae bacterium, assembly GCA_011176615.1. Lineage (GTDB taxonomy): Bacteria > Chloroflexota > Anaerolineae > Anaerolineales > UBA11858 > G519. The sequence goes on from DUEG01000076.1 coordinate 10,659, forward strand.
CCTCTTCATCCTTATACACAGGGTCTGATTGCTTCTGTCCCAGTACTGGGAAGTGTGAAAGAACGCCTTGCGGTTATTCCTGGCTCTGTGCCTAACTTGATTGATATGCCCCAGGGTTGCCGCTTTGCTCCCCGCTGCCAGGCACGCGTTGAACATCACCTGGAAATTTGCACAGAAAAAGAACCGGATCTTATCCCGTTCGAAAATGGTCATACTATACGCTGCTGGCTTTATGAAGATAGCGAGAAACATCAAGCACCTCTTAAAAATAAATCAAGTAAGGTTTACGAGGCTTAAAAGGTGCAACCAATGGATTTCAAAGATAACAACCATCAAGGGAATAAAACATTAATCAATATTGATCACTTGGTCAAATATTATCCAGTATTTGGGGGTGTCTTTCGGCATGAGGTTGCTCAGGTAAAAGCGGTAGATGATGTTTCTTTTTCCATCAAAGAGGGGGAGACCCTTGGACTGGTAGGCGAATCCGGGTGCGGAAAAACTACGGTTGGGCATACTATTCTTCGCCTGATTCCCTATACATCAGGCGCAGTGCACTTTGGGAATAAGGATATCTTTGCACTTAAAGGCGAGGAACTCAAGAAAATGCGCCGAAATATGCAGATTGTCTTCCAGGACCCTTATGCTTCTTTAGATCCGCGCTTACCTATTGGCGAATCAATCGCTGAAGGATTGAAAATACATAAGATCGGCTCGCCAAAAGAACGCGTAGAAATTGTTATAAAGACCTTACAAAAAGTTGGCTTGGAGGATTACCACGCTTACCGCTACCCTCACGAGTTCTCTGGAGGTCAGCGCCAGCGGATTGGTATCGCCCGAGCACTTGCGTTACAACCCAAATTTATCGTTCTAGATGAGCCTGTATCCGCGCTGGATGTCTCCATCCAGGCGCAGGTCTTGAACATCCTGCGCGACCTGCAGCAAGAATTCGGCTTGACATACTTGTTCGTTGCTCATAACCTAGCGGTAGTAGAACATATCTCAACCAGAGTGGCGGTAATGTATGTTGGAAAACTTGTTGAAATTGCCCCTCGAAACGCTCTATTTACCCACCCATTGCACCCTTACACCCAAGCCCTGATGTCTGCCATTCCGATTCCCAACCCGAAATTAAAACGCAAGCGCATCATCCTGGCTGGCGATGTCCCCAGCCCGCTCAACCCTCCTGCCGGGTGCCGCTTCCACCCGCGCTGCCCATACGCCAAGGAAAAATGCGCTATCGAAGAGCCCCAACTCCGCGAACTGGAACCCGAGCACTGGGTCGCCTGCCATTATGCAGAGGATTTAAGTTAGTTTCTTCTCTAGCACTTTCGTGGATACATAAACAGCCTCTCCAGACAGGAGAGGCTGTTTCGCGCTTGAGTATCAGCAGAGATTTAGTAATTTTTCATTGATAACGGCAGGAAAACCTTCCGAATAAACTCGCCTATGCCGCACAAGAAGCCGCTGCACATGTTATTGTTCGTGCTGCTCATATCAGCAGTCATCACCGTGCCTCCAAACGAGGTGGTCATCTGGTAATTGGTGGAAGATAAAGCACCTCCACCCGA
>DUEG01000077.1 GCA_011176615.1 Anaerolineae bacterium
AGGTAAACTCCCGAAAGTAAACCGAAAACGCCATAAAAAAGACCTTGCCAATGGAATAATGCGTAGAGGGTTTTCACAATCAGGCTAAATACAGGTGTGGAATCGAGCGTATTCGCCAACCAGTCATTTGCCAAGAAGCCATAACCAGCCTTAGCAAGACCATGAAGAAAATATTGGTTTTGGTTTGAAGTATAAAGAGGGGCTTGTGAATAAGCCAAGGTGAACAGTGATGTCCACAAGAGGAAAATAACCAGATTTTTCCAAGAGAACTGGTTGCTCAGAGACTTCTTATGGTGGGACTTTGTCTTGCCCATTACCCGGATTTGAGTTCGACCGAGCCACGTTTGACCTGAACTGTATCAAAATCACGGGCAACTCTGGTCTTAGGAAAAACCGATTGCGCTTCTTCCAATACATCTCTTTCGCGGTAACGCCGTGAGATATGAGTCAAAATCAAGAAACCAACGCCGGCGTCACGAGCAAGTTCCGCGGATTGCTTTGCGGTTAGATGGGCAAACTTTCTTGCCATATCCACTTCTGATTGTAGATATGTGGCTTCAATCACAAGAACATCTGCGCCTTTGGCATAAGGAAGTAAATCTTCAGTATGTCCTGTGTCTCCTACATGAACAATGCGCGTACCCGGCTTCTCCTCTCCAAGCACTTCATCAGGATGAATCGTGCGCCCATCAGGTAAATTTATTGCCGTACCGTTAACCAATTCCCGTCTCCATGGCCCAGGAGGAACACCTAACTTTTCCGCTTTTTCAACCAAAAAGGGTCGACGGGGTTTTTCTTGAAAGATGTATCCATAACAATCTGGGCCTCGGTGTCGTACTGGAAAGGCTTCAACCCAAAAATTCTTCTCGTCAAATATCAAACCGGGTTGGATTTCTCGAAAACGCAAGTCCACTGGTGGGCGCGTCCCTCGCAACACAACTTTCATCAGAAGTTCGTAAATTCGTTCCAGGGCATAGCGTCCGCCGATAATCTCCAGTTCATCGACTATCTCCCATCGCATAAAAGTTGAAAGCAATCCACCCAAACCAAGGATATGATCCAAATGGCTATGAGTAATTAATATCCGATTAAGGCGTTTAAATCCTATGCCTGACTTTAAAATTTGGCGCTGGGTACCCTCTCCACAATCAATCAAGAAGCGATGTTCATCGTGTTTAATAATTTGCGCTGACAAACCACGGTGGACTGACGGAGCAGATGCAGATGTCCCTAAAAAAATAATCTCAAACAAATATAATCCTTTCCGATTATTACAGAACACAAAACAATGTGCTTATTCTACCTCAACTTCAAGTCATCTTCTATCTCAAAAACCAGTGGATGTTCTCCCAAATTCGTTCGCACTAGAAGACGATTGATAAGAGACCATTCATGCTATAATCAAAATACTTCAGAGGAAAAGTGAAGATTTCCTATAAATGCGTTTATGAACTATCTGAATACTCGGCTGTTGAATCAGGTATAAAATATCTTCAAATCATATGGTTAAAAAATCCAAATCTACATCAAAAACCGGTCGCTCTAAAAAAACCACCAAACGGAACCGCAGTACTGCTGCGAAAGCCAAACCGAAACGGTCCACAAAGAGTAGGAATAAAAAAGGCTCTGCCTTCTCTAAGGTTATCAAGACGCCCAGCAATGGTCTCACCTTTGACCAAAAATTAGACATCACCGGTGTGGTGATGATATTCTTGGGAATTATCACATTGATCGGATTACTTACAACCGACCATGGAAAATTGCTAGGAACTTGGGTGACCATTCTTGGTCAAATTGTCGGCTGGGGGCTTTATATCCTCCCAATTGGGTTAATCGTTGTCGGCTTTTGGTTCATCCTCCGAAATTTTGAGCGCTTACCTAAACTTTCTCTGGAGCGTATTGTAGGAATCACATTCCTCTTCCTGTTCTTATTGACTACATTACATTTTATCCTCTTCCCATCAGGGAAAGCAGAAGCCTTTGCTCTTGCAAAAAACGGTCAAGGGGGTGGGTATATTGGCGCAGCGATCAATCATGCACTTAATGCCGGTTTGGGTTCAGGGGGTGCGGCCATTATCCTTATTGCCTGGTTTTTGATTGCTTTGGCTATTGTTCTTGATGTCTCAGTCGCAGGTTTGTTTAAATGGGTTTCTCCTTTAATTCTGAAGATACAAGATTACTGGGATGAGCGGCAGGGGCAAAAATTGAGTTCAAAACCCGGGTACACACCCGTTCCATTGCTCAAAGAAAACGGTTCGTTGTCACAATCCCAGGGTTCTCCTGTGCCTGAGCCTCCTGCCTTAATAAACAAAATAGATGTTGACGAATCAACGCCGCACTCATGGAGCCTCCCTCCAATTGACGAAATCCTGGAGAGAGGATTGGAATCTCAGGTTGACGCTGAACTTGACCAGCACAGAGCGCACTTAATCGAAGAGACACTTGATTCCTTTGGAGCCCCTGCCCGAGTTGTGGAGATCAGCCGCGGCCCGACAATCACCCAATTTGGCGTCGAGCCTCTTTTTATCGAATCGCGTGGCAAACGGACGAGGGTACGGATTGGGAAAATATCCGCGTTGGCGGATGATCTCGCCCTTGCGCTGGCAGCGACAAGCATACGCATCCAAGCCCCAGTTCCCGGGAAAGGATACGTCGGAATCGAAGTGCCAAACGAGGAGATTACCTTGGTGGCACTCCGGGACAGCATTGAAAGCAAGGCTTTCAAGCGATTAGAAGGGCGTCCTTTGCGTTTTACAATTGGGCAAGATGTGTCAGGGAATGCAGTGGCTGCTGATTTGGCTGCTATGCCTCATCTCTTAATTGCAGGAACAACGGGTTCAGGGAAATCCGTATGCGTGAATGCGCTAATTTCCTGTTTATTGATGAACAATACACCGGACGATCTGCGGATGATCATGGTTGATCCCAAGCGCGTTGAATTGACAGGTTATGACGGTATTCCTCATTTGCTCACCCCTGTTGTCGTAGAACTCAAACGTGTCATTGGCGCTTTACAGTGGATCACCCGGGAAATGGATCAACGCTACCATCGATTCTCAGAGAGCGGCGCAAGAAATCTGGTTGACTACAATCAACGCATGGAATCCCAAGGGGAGCGGAAATTACCCTATTTACTCGTCATTATTGATGAATTGGCAGATTTAATGATGCTTGCTCCGGACGAGACGGAAAGAACGATTACACGCCTTGCACAGATGGCTCGTGCAACAGGGATTCACATGATCATTTCCACCCAGCGCCCCTCTGTAGATATCATCACTGGTTTGATCAAAGCGAACTTTCCAGCAAGGATTGCGTTCGCGGTTGCATCAAGTGTGGACAGCCGAGTTATCATCGACCAGCCAGGAGCGGAACGGTTGCTCGGACGTGGGGATATGCTCTTTCAAGCGCCAAACGCTGCCTCGCCTATCCGTCTTCAAGGCGTCTTTGTCTCCGACCAAGAATTACTTCGCCTAGTACAATTTTGGCGATCTCAAAACCTGATCGCCGCTCCTTCTTCTGTTTCAACCGCCGCAGGCGGAGTCCCGGATGCTATCCCGCGTGGCATACCCCTCAAGCAAATCCCGCTTTGGGAAGAGATGAAAGCCGAAGAGAAAAAAGACCCCTTGCTCGATGAATCGATCGACTTAGTAAGGCGCAGAGGCCGCGCTTCCATATCCATGCTCCAACGTAGGATGAGGATTGGTTACACACGCGCAGCTCGGCTGATCGAAACCATGGAAGAGAGAGGCATTATCAGCGAACCAATGCCCGGCTCTCAACATCGTGAAATACTCGATTATGGCAGCATTGGACCGCCGGCGGATGACGATTAACCCCAAACAACATCCCTAAAAAATTCCTCTTAAAAAGGCGGGAACCAACTGATTTTTTTAAAACATCCTCAGAATACGCTTCCGAAAATATACTTTCCTAAAAAACAAAACGTAATTGGAAATTCTGAATCAAAACCTGTCAATCTAAACTTTAAAGTGATTAAAAGTAATTCCTGATATAATCCTGAGCGTTATGCGTAACCGAAAATGGCTCATTCCACTGCTAATCTTAAGCACCCTCATCCTCCTGACAGTGCTCCTATATCAACTTCCGCCCATTCAAGACCGATTGGCTTGGCGGATTGATAACGTTCGCGCAAAGATCAAATATGCGCTTAATCCTCCGGAAGAAGCCATCTTTATTCCTCAAACCACTGGCACCATGGTTAATATTATTGTCGAGCAAACCTTACAAGCCATGACGCCCTCAATTACACCAACGCCGACTTCGCCACCAGCAACTTTTACGCCAACAAATGCTGGACCTACCAATACCCAAATCCCAACACAGCCACCTACACTTACCCCTACGCCAATTCCAGAGAAAGTTGTTCTTAACGGAATTATCCATGAATTTCAAAAGTGGAACAATTGTGGTCCAGCAAATCTCTCGATGGCGCTCTCTTATTGGGATTGGCAGGGAGATCAACGCGATACAGCAGCCTTTTTAAAACCTAACCAACGGGACAAGAACGTGATGCCCTATGAAATGATCGCTTATGTCAACGAGATGACAGAACTCAAAGCGCTCTGGCGACCAGGCGGCGATTTAGAAATGCTCAAAGAATTGATCGCTGCCGGATTTCCCGTCATCATCGAAAAGGGATTTGAAGGTCCTGGCTTTGATGGATGGATGGGGCATTATGAATTACTG
>DUEG01000078.1 GCA_011176615.1 Anaerolineae bacterium
CCGATTGGGCTGTTCTGGTTGAAATCGATGGCCAGGAGAAACTCTACTTCGTTGTAGAAACCAAAGGCAGCAACTGGTGGGACGACCTTCGGCATATAGAAGGCGCCAAAATAAAATGTGGTGAAAAACATTTTGAAGCAATAGCAGTAGAACAGAACCCTGCCAGGTATGTCAAGGCCACCAGTGTTAATGACATGATGAGCTATAGCTACGAGGGTAGGTAATACCAAGTGAAAATAATTAGAATTCGTATACACAACTACCGATCGATCATAGATGCTGAAATTGAGGCACATGATTATTTGATGTTTGTCGGAGCCAATAATTCCGGAAAAAGTAATGTAATTAACGCATTAAGAACATTTTATGAAGATACAAAGTGGACAACTGATGATTTTCCCAAAACTGGTACAAAGGATGAAGATTCTTGGATTGAGTTGATTTTCAAACTCACAGTTGATGAGTGGAGTGGAATAGCTGATAAGTATAAAGAAAACGTAACAGATCAGCAAATCACTCTCCGTCGCTATTTTAAAGGAGATAAAGTCAAAGCTAAACAAAGTAATATTTATGCAATCGTAAATGAGGATGAAGATTCGGACTTATTTTATGGTGCAAAAAATGTCAGTACAGCTAAATGTGGCAATGTGGTTTACATCCCAGCGCTGACAACACCAGGCGAACAAATGAAAACAACCGGGCCGTCTCCTCTTCGTAATATGCTCAACTTCATGTTGAAAAAAGTGGTATCTAAAAGCAAAGCATATGAAGAGCTTGGGACAGCCTTTCAAAACCTAAATTCAGAAGCAAAACAAGAAAATGGCTTTCTCTCTGAAATAGCAAAACCAATCAATGCAGCTTTAAATCAATGGGATGTTAAAATTGATCTTTCCGTTAATCCAATATCTCCTGAAGATATATCCAAGTCTCTGGTTAAATATGCATTTGTCGACATGATGTTGGGTGAAGCAGCATTTAATCTTGATCGGTTTGGTCATGGCTTTCAGCGATCAGTTATCTATGAACTTATTCGGCTTGCGCCTAGTTTCAAAGACGATAGGAGTATGGGCAAAAAAGAATTCAACCCTGATTTTACACTTATTCTTTTTGAAGAACCAGAAGCCTTTCTTCACCCTGCCCAGCAGGAAAATATGGCCTATCATTTACGTCGTTTAGGTGCTGATAGTGAACAACAAGTTTTCATAACAACCCACTCACCTATTTTTGTCGGAAAAAATGCGGATGACCTGTGCCAAATAGTGCGGTTATTCAGAAAGGATGGTGTTTCAACTCTTTATCAAATAGAAGAAAGTAAAAAAGAAGTGCTATTTCGGAGTGGAGGAGATTTCCTTACTGTACTTCAGCATTATGTCGACAATGACAGCATTGATGATTCTCAAAAAGCAAAAGCTAAAGGATTAATAAACAACCCCCCTCCCAGCGAAGAGATTGCATTACAAAACGAGAAATATCGCTTCCAGCTTTGGCTTGATTCTGATCGGGCATCAATGTTTTTTGCAGATAAGGTTCTGCTTGTAGAAGGGGCAACTGAAAAAGCACTTTTCAATTATCTTTTGGCCAATAACTGGTACAAATCAAACAACGAACGTGTACTTGTCGTTGATTCTTTCGGTAAATATAATTTCCACCGATTTCTAGCACTTTTCGAATCGTTTGGAATATATCATGGAATTATGTTTGACAATGATAACGAGAAAAATGAACACCAAGTAATCAATAAATTTATAAGAGACAAAAAGAATGCATTCACATTGGCAAAACCATTTGAATTTAGCGGTTGCCTTGAAAAGCATCTAAACCTTACCCTTTCAGGAAGAGGCGACCAAAAGCCACTCCAAGTATTGAAATCGATTGAAGATGAAACGATAACTCATGAGCAATTAACCGAACTATATAATGATTTTTGTAATTGTTTGGCTATAACTAGAGGAAATTGAATGATTTTCATCCAAATAGTGGTAGTTCACAGTGAGGAATGACTTGGAATTAAGGTAGACCAATGGATTGGATAACCTGAACATACAAAAGCCCTGTAAACCTTGCAACCTTAGCCTTGTATACAACATGAAAACTTGGTTAGTTTATATTTTACGATGCCATGACGGCACCTTCTAAACCGGCATCACTAACAACCTGGACAAAAGGATTGAATCCCATTCCAGTGGCCAAGGTTCAAAGTATACCAGAGCACGGCTACCGGTAGAATTAATTTACCATGAGCAGGCGGAAAATCGGAGCGAAGCAACCAGGCGCGAATTGGAAATCAAAGGATTGTCGCGATGGGATAAAATGAAGATGGCCAGGACTAGGAAGAACGGTTTATAGGGTTAACAGGAAAATTTCAGTGTGTTGTTCCAAGCCAATTCGATTCCGCAATTAGGAATCGAACTAACATCCAAAATCCAGATTATTATCAACTCTCAAAAGCCAAGGTTTACATGCAATGAATACCCATTCAACAGGACCTGCATTTCACATGGTGAACTGTTCCAATTTTTGCAAGTAGGCGTTATTACAACTGGTTTAAAAAGTGGCCACGGGTTCGATTCCCGCC
>DUEG01000079.1 GCA_011176615.1 Anaerolineae bacterium
AAAAAAGAAAATGTTTATGCGATAGGTGTTTTTAGAAAATATTCACTTCCATTAGTTTCGAATGAAAATCATGTGGTGCTTGTCAATCCGAGTTCAATGGGCAATTTGGGCACAATCATGCGAACCATGGCGGGATTTAATTTTTCTAATTTAGCGATCATCCAACCATCGGCTGATGCCTTTGATCCTAAAACCATTCGCGCATCAATGGGTGCGATTTTTCAACTCAACATTTCAAATTTCAAAGATATAAACGAGTACATCTCTATTTACAATCGACAATTCTACCTGCTTACCAGTAATGGAAACATCCAAATTAATCATGTATCCTTCAGAAAGCCTTATTCCCTGTTTTTTGGGAACGAAAGCCGCGGTCTCGACCCGAAGATGAACCATTTAGGCAAAAGTGTAAGCATCCGTCAATCTAAAAACATTGATTCGTTCAATCTCGCAATCTCAGTTGGCATTACCTTATACCAAACAACACTGTCAAATCAATAACTATCCGCTATAATAAGACTTTCAAGGGAAAACAAAAACCGAATCTGTAGTTACAGGTAAAATAATGGAAAATATCATCAGTCGATTACAAGAATGTAAAGAAAAAACCCAGAATATCCTGGTGCGTCTTTGACTTAACATCCCAGAGAAAACAACTTTTAGAACTCAAAAAAGAATCTGAAGATCAGCGTTTGTGGAATAACCCTGAACGGGCACAATGGGTTATGAAAACTATTTCCAATCTTCAGAGCGAAATCGACCATTGGCAAACGCTTCAACAACGAATCTCAGATGCATTAGAACTCGCACAACTTGGAGACGAGAGCCTGCGGAAGGAGTTAGAACAAGAAACGATAGCGTTGGAAACGGAATTGGCTCAACGAGAATTCGACGCTATGCTCTCAGGGAAATATGATAGAGGAAATGCGCTCCTCGCCATTCATGCTGGCGCAGGAGGAACAGATTCACAAGATTGGGTGGAAATGCTTTTAAGAATGTATCTAAGATGGATAGAAAAACGCAAGTACAACGCAGAAATCATCGATACAACTCCTGGAGAAGAAGCGGGGATTAAAAGCGTTACGGTTGCAGTCAACGGTGATTACGCTTATGGTTACCTTAAATCAGAAAAAGGCGTCCATAGACTGGTTAGACTATCACCCTTTGACTCGAATCACAGAAGACACACTTCTTTTGCGCTTGTTGAAGTTTTACCCCAGGTAGAAGACAAATCTGACGTAGAAATCAATCCCAATGAACTTCGTATTGATACCTATCGGTCTGCAGGTGCCGGTGGTCAAAATGTACAAAAAAACGATACGGCAGTAAGAATTACCCATCTGCCGACCGGAATTGTCGTCACTTGCCAAAATGAACGTTCCCAAGTACAGAATCGTGAGAATGCTATGCGTGTGCTCCGATCAAGATTACTCGAGATAAAAAGACAAGAACACGAAGATCAAATGACAGAATTACGAGGAGAGTACACGAAGGCGGAATGGGGAAGCCAGATTCGCTCGTATATTTTGCACCCATATCAAATGGTCAAGGATCACCGCACAAATTATGAGGTTGGCAATGCTCAAACTGTGCTTGATGGCGATTTAGACGGATTCATTACTGCGTATCTAAGGGCAAATGTAGGTAAAAGTGAAAATTAAACCTACGACCAAAATACCCAGGCAAAGATTATCCTTGCCTGGTTTTTTAATTGTAATCATATTGTCTCTTATCAATTCGGGTTGTGTAACATTATCTGACCCTGAAACATCGCAGGTTAACCACGAGCAAACAGTATATATAGGTGCCCCTGAACAAACAATTGGACAATCCTTCGTCTCAAGACGCCCACACTTGAACAGTATCACCATTTGGCTTAATCCCGAATCAAACGTAGGCGATTTAACGGTAGCGTTGTTCAATACCCCACAGGATAGTGAACCACTATTATCTAAGAAAATTTCTGTAACATCTCTTATTCCCAATCAAGGATTCCATTTCGAATTCCAACCCATTGGAAAAAGCCCAAATACAAAATACTATCTGGAAATACACTCTTTAAACACGAATTTTTCTGTTTTAGGGCGCATTAGCGACCAATATGCGGACGGTAATTTGTTTATTAACCGCGAACCAATGCAAGGAGACATCGCGTTCGAAACGACATATGATTATGATTTAAATGCATTTCTTCAAGACATCAACAATGACCTAAAACTATGGAGGATACTTCTCCTAACCATTTTGTTGACGTTTGTGCCAGGCTGGCTTCTCTTGACCATAACAGGATTGGATCGAACATTTTCTCCTGGAGAAAATTTGGCGATTTCATTCGGAGTTAGTCTTGCAATAATACCAATCCTTATGCTATGGACAACTGTCTTTAGCATTAAATGGACAAGACCTATTGTTTTAATTGGGGGAACTATTTTAGGTGTTTTATTAATTGTTCGTTTACTTTCTCGATTCAAATTTTTCCGAGGTGGACTGTTACTCTCTGCGAAACAAACAAGAAAAGATTTGTATCAAGAAATCCTTCCTTTATTAATCATCTTCTCGATTACTTTATTTATTCGTTTAGCGATGACAAGAGATCTTGTTGCGCCGGCATGGGTTGATTCTATCCACCACGCTTTGCTTACGAAATTAATTCTTAACCAAGGGGGAATTCCACCATCTTTTGCTCCATATCTACCGATTGAAGCATCAAATTATCATATCGGTTTTCATGCCAATCTCAGTGTTTTTATCTGGCTGACAAATTTGACCCTTCCCTCTGCTCTGTTGTTTTTTGGACAATTTCTAAACGCTTTAGTAATATTCTCAACCTATCTATTTACAAAGACCTTATTCCACAAGACAAATATCGCCCTAATCGCTGCTTTGGTTACCGGTATATTTACTCCAATGCCTGCGTATTTTGCAAGTTGGGGTCGCTATACGCAATTAGCAGGTCTAGTCATCTTTCCAATCCCGATTGCATTCTTATCCGTTTATATTACCCGGTTTGAAAAATTTTCGACGAAAGAAAAGATCAAACTCTTGATAATATCTGCCTTGGTGATTTCAGGATTATTACTGACTCACTATCGAGTTTTGGTGTTCTTGATTGTCTTCATGATTTGGTACTTTATAATTTTTAGTAAACCTAAAACTCGCTGGCAATCCGTTCTCGGTTTGTTAATCGTGTCTTTAGTCAGTATATTATTATCGCTTCCAAGCCTATATTCTGCTATCAGGTTACTAATTATTCCAAAAATACATGCTTGGGGTGGTGGCACCCAAGTGATGTTCAATGGATTCTCATGGCGATTCCTCAATGCTGGGTGGGGAAAATATACACTCGCTACCGCAAGTCTTGGCATCCTGTGGACGCTAATCCGCAAATGGAAAATTGTTTTTATCATTGGTCTATGGGTAGGTACCCTATTCTTTCTAGCAAATTTGAAGGCAATTGGCGTGCAATTTCCTGATTTCATCAATAATCTTTCGATTGAAATTTCCCTCTTTATCATAATCTCTGCTTTCAGCGGTTATTTTGTTATCCAATCTTATGATTTCATCCGATCTTTCACATCAAAAAGAATTCGTTCATTTCTACCTTGGATAGCCTTATCTGGTTTATGCGCCACAAGCATTTTCGGTGCACAAAAAATCCTTCCATTATTGAATCCGGTTACATTTCTTGCCAGAGAGACAGATTTCGAAGCAATGGACTGGATTAAAGAGAATATTTCAGCAAATGAAAGTTTCCTAATCAATCCATCTGAATGGGGATATGGATTATATATGGGAAGCGATGGGGGTTACTGGATTTCTCCGATAACAGGTAATCCAACTTTTCCCCCTCCAGTAATCTACGGCTTAGGTTCCAAAGAGTACACCCAAAAAATTAATCGGGATGTTAAATATGTATTGGAGAACGCAGAAAACCCCAAAAACATATTGGATTTTCTCAATGAAAACTCGATCAACTATATCTATCTTGGGGGAAAAGGGGGAATACTTCAACCATCTACCTTCGAAGAATCACAATCCTTCAAAACTATCTTCTCACAAAAGGGCATATGGATATTTAAAAAGAACAAAGAATGAAAAACAATGATCATTCATAATGCACCTTGACATCTATGCCTACCCTCCGTATAATCTTTTAGCCTACCAAAAAGTAGGATTTGACCTTGGAATTATCGTTAGGAGTAAGATTATGACACCATTACCAAAAAGAAAAATCTCTCGAACTCGACGTGATCAAAGACGCGCACACGATTCACTAAAAGTAAAAAATCTTGTCCAATGTAGTAACTGTGGAGAGATGCGTCTTCCACACCACGCATGTCCTACATGTGGCTTTTATAAAGGACGTGAGGTAATCGCTATTAAAGAAGATTGAGGTAGAAGGTCGTGACTGGCACGATCAGAAAGCGATAGTTTAATATAGAAGACTAACTCTGCCGGGCATAATCTGCCCGGTGAGTCGTATATCACGGGTAGAGGTAATGCCAACAACACAATTCGCTTTTTTGTTCCCTGGTCAGGGTTCTCAATCGATAGGCATGGGGGAGGAAACAGCAAAATCTTATCCTATCGTTCAAAAGACATTTGATGAAGCCAACGAAATACTTGGATATTCTTTATCAAAAATAGCATGGGAGGGTCCCTCTTCAGAATTAAACGATACGGTAAATACACAGCCCGCCTTGCTTGTACATTCAGTTGCTATTCTCAGACTGCTCAATGAGAAATTTCCCGAAATTAAACCCGACTATCTTGCTGGACATTCAATGGGAGAGATTAGCGCGCTTGTCGCTGCAAAATCCCTGCCATTTGAGACAGCACTTCAATTAGCGCACACGCGCGGGTTATTAATGAAACAGGCTGGGCAAGAATCGCCAGGGGGGATGGCAGCGATATTAGGAATGGATATCACTTCCATTGAGCACATTTGTAATGAAGTCAGCACCGATTCCGGAATCGTTCAAATAGCTAACGACAACTGCCCAGGACAAGTAGTGATTTCAGGATCAAATGCTGCGCTAGAAAACGCCATGAAACTTGCTAAGCAAAATGGCGCCAAAAAAGTTATCAGGCTTGCAGTAAGTATTGCTGCTCATTCCAAATTGATGGTGCAGGCAGAAAATGGATTCCGTGAAGCCATCAAACTTGCAAACATTAAAGACCCCATTACTCCAATCATCGGTAATGTCAATGCAAAACCAATGATGGACATGCAGTCCATCATTCAAGACCTTAAAGCACAATTGACTTCCCGAGTAATGTGGACCGAAACGATAAAATTCATTGGGGCACAAGGTATCACAAATTTCATTGAAATTGGTAGCGGAAGCGTTTTATCAGGTCTTTTAAAAAGAATCAATCGCCAATATGTTGGACATCAAACCAACACACCATCAAAAATAGAGAAACTTGCTTCTCTTGGTTCCTAACTTCTAACTAACTTACACACATAACTAGGGGTGCGGTATAATAAGTTTACGTTTTTTATATGAGAAACTTATGACATCAACAGACACATTAAGCCTAAAAGGACGAAAGGCTCTCATAACTGGCGCGTCTAGAGGAATTGGTAGAGCAATTGCCCTGGAATTAGCGCACAGAGGTGCGGCTATCGTAATAAATTACAATCGCGCTGAAGAGAAGGCTTTGAACGTACTAAAAACAATCAAAGAAAAAGGGGGAGTAGGTTTCGTTCTTCAGGCAGATATAGCGGATTACAATCAAGCGCAAGACCTGGTAAAAAAGAGTATAGACATGCTGGAAGGTTTGGATATCCTGGTAAATAATGCTGGGATAACGCGTGATAAACTTATCATGATGATGAAAGAAGAAGACTGGGATTTCGTACAGGCTGTTAATAGTAAAGGTACTTTTAATTGCTCAAAAGCTGTTATTCGTCATATGATGCGAAAGCGATACGGTCGTATAATCAATATAACTTCTGTCGCTGGTCAAATGGGAAACGCAGGACAAACAAATTATTCGGCATCAAAAGCAGCACAAATTGGATTTACAAAAGCCCTTGCAAGAGAAGTGGCATCACGAAACATTACTGTCAACGCGATTGCCGCCGGTTATGTAGAAACTGATATTTGGGCAAATGTACCTAATGATATTCGTGATAACATATTGAAATTAATCCCTCTTGGAAGGAAAGGAACGCCTGAAGAAATTGCGTATGCTGTTGCCTTTCTAGCATCTGATCAAGCAGCCTATATCACAGGTCAAGTACTTGGTATAGATGGCGGCATGGCGATGATGTAAACAAAAAACAAGGTGTAAAACACTATGGACAATAACCTCAGAACCCCAGGAAAAACAACTATATCACCCGAAGTAATCCTTACAATTGCACGCTTGACAACATTGGAAATCGAGGGCGTGAGTCGTCTTTGCCAGATAAGACCGCGAGTAAACGAATTGTTTAAACGAACACAATGTGAAGGCGTTCACTTGGAAATTGAGGATGATCGTGTGTATGCTGATATTTATGTAGTCCTGAAAAACGGCGTAAATGTTCGCGAGGTAAGCAGAAATATTCAAAACACTGTCTCTCAAGCAATATTAAAAATGGTTGGCATGAATGTCGGAAGGATAAATATCCATATAGAAGACATTGATTTTCTCAATGAAGAAAACAAGGAGGCCTAATCGCGGATGAAACCCCGTACCAGGGCGCGAGGGATTGCTCTGCAGGCACTTTACGAAATTGATTTAGTTGGTCATCCAATCGGTGAAGTACTTAATAATCGATTGACAGATAACGATATTGACGATCGTTTACAAGTTTTTGTACGTCAAATTGTTACTGAGGTTTGGCCAATAAAGCATAGTTTAGACGCATTCATCGCAGAACATGCTCCTGAATGGCCTGTTGACCAAGTCGCAATTATTGACCGGAACATTCTGCGGATTGCACTATGGGAATTCGGCGTCAGTGGCGACACACCCATAAAAGTAGCCATTAACGAAGCCGTTGAACTCGCCAAGTATTACGGATCCGACAGCACTCCGAGGTTTGTAAACGGTGTTCTTGGTAGTCTTGCATTGAGGCATAACGAAATCCGCCAGGCTCTTAAAAAATTCGAGATAAAAAAAGATAATAAATAGACATGGATATCCTAGGTGTTGGCCCTCTGGAAATTGTACTTGTACTAATAATTGCCTTGATCTTCCTGGGCCCCAATGAGATGATAAAAGTAAGCAAAACTATTGGGCGTTATTTAAGAAAACTCGTCACATCAAAAGAGTGGCAAACTCTCCAACAAACATCAAAAGAAATTCATAACTTGCCTAATAAATTAATGCGGGAGGCAGGAATAGAAGAATTAAAGGAAATGGAAAAAGATCTCAAGGAGATAAATCCATATTCAATCAAACAAGATATTAACAATACTTTATCACAAGAGGCTAAAGAAATAGAAGAAGGCATCTCAGCATGGACATCGCCTTCATCACCATCATCACGAGAAGAACAAATGGTTTCTACGGAAGAAAAACAAGAAAAAACTGAAGAAAAAACCGAAAATCAAACAGAAACCTAACAACAACTCGCTATGCGAAAAATTTTCCATTCCATTTGGCGTATTATTTCTGCTCCATTCCGCTTGATTTTATGGGTAGTTAAATCAATCTCAAAGTGGATAAAAACCACTTTTAAGAACATGCAGGCGTTATTTGTAGATGAGCCAGAAGATGCTCCACTACCAGATGCATTTGCTAAGGCTGTTGAAAACCCAATGGGTCTATTGGAACATATCAACGCTTTACGGAAGCATATCTTTCGCTCTGTTCTCTTCATGGTTATAACAACAGCAATCTCATTTGTTTATATAAGACAAATACTTGGCTGGCTCACCAAACCCATAGGAGGGATTGAAGCACTTCAAGCAATCGAAGTCACCGAGTCACTCGGTGTTGTCATGCGCGTTGCACTGCTAGCAGGCTTTTCAATCGCACTCCCCTATTTAATTCTCGAATTATGGTTTTTTGCAGCGCCAGGTTTAAAAAGGAAAGCAAGGGTACAAGGGTTGATTGCTATACCCGTTGCTACAATTTTATTTGTATTAGGGATGGCTTTTGCATATTACGTCATGATGCCCACAGCACTGCCATTTTTATTGAATTTTATGGGCATTAAAACTGCGGTTCGCCCTGCTTCATACATCAAGTTTACAACTGGTCTCTTGTTTTGGATTGGCGTTGCTTTTGAATTTCCATTGGTCATTTTTGCTTTAGCCAGTATGGGTTTAATTCAAGCAAAAATGCTTTTAAATCAATGGCGAGTAGCAATCGTTATTATTGCAATCATATCAGCAGTGATTACACCAACCATTGATCCTGTCAATATGGCTCTCGTTATGGGACCTATGATCTTGCTCTATTTCGTTAGTATTGGTTTAGCATTCATTGCTCAGGGGAAACGACAACAAGAAGGCACCTAGAGAAGGACAGATGTACCACAATTTTGTGAAGCCATTATTCCCGCAAGCAAACCACATTTTATTAATCATCTATCTACAACCTTGTCCACCCGCTAAACCAGCGGGCTATATTTATCAATGGAGGGAACAATATTATGAAACCCGTTTACGCAATATCAGGTGGCGTATCAAAATTCGCAAAAGCCCGACCTGATAAAACATTTCCGGCACTAATTAAAGAGGCTTATGATTATGCAATAAACGATCTTGGGGTTGATTTCCAGACTTTTACGAAATTAGTCGATGGTTCTGTTGCATCATACTTCTCAGATCACTTCGCCAGACAACTGATGGCTGCCATTATGGCGCAGGATTATCTCGGACTCATTCCAAAGCCCAGTCACAGAGTAGAAGGTGGTGGCGCAACTGGTGGCTTATGTTTTCAGGAAGCATGGAAATCTATTGCAAGTGGACATATGGACATATGTGTCGCATATGGTTTTGAATTGATGAGCCATGTGGAAACCTGGAAAGGCAACGAATTCATTGCGCTCGCCTCCGATGCCTCATTTGATTACCCAGTCGGAGGTTTTTATTCTGGATATTATGCCATGATGGTAACCCGTCACATGAAAGAATTTGGCACAAGCCCAGAACAAATGGCTCATGTTAGCGTAAAGAACCACATCAACGCTTTCTATAACCCATATGCACAAAAACGACACCGGTACACAATCGAGGATGTTCGCAATGCTCCAATGGTCGCCTGGCCATTAACACGATTGGATATCTGTGTCATGTCGGATGGTGCCGCTGCTACTATACTCGTATCAGAAGAAGGTATTAAGAAACTCGAAAAGGCGGGCGCGCAAATCCCAAGACCTCTTGTTAAAATTTCCGGCATTGGTCGTGGTACCGACGCGATGCGTATGGCTGATCGCCCTCATCTGGACTATGATTATTTCATGGAAAATTATGCAACTCAACAAGAAAAAGACTCTAATGAAACTAAAGAATATTACCGGAAACTCTGGGACCATGGTACCCGTTATCCTGGTGTCCATTCCTTTCGCGCTGGAAGAACAGCAGGAAATATGGCTTATAAACAAGCAGGAATATACGATCCCATTCACGAATTAGATTTCGTCGAATTACATGATGCCTACACCTCCAGTGAAATCCAGACCTATGAAGACCTTGGGTTATGTCGTTACGGAGAGGGTGGACCATTAGCAGAATCCGGAAAGACGTTCATGCCCGGAATCGATTACGGACTTAACCTACCAGAGCAATCTGTCTGTCCAGTAAACCCAAGCGGGGGACTAATTGCATGTGGTCATCCAGTCGGCGCAACCGGTCTTATGCAAGCAGTCTTTGCGATTTGGCAATTGCAGAACAGGATTGGCAAACATTTTGGCGATAACACATTACAAATTAAGAACGCTAAGCATGGCGCAATTCACAGCCATGCTGGTACTGGCACTTACGTAACTGTCAGCGTCTTATCTACTGAATAGAAACATTATTTAGCGATCCTTCACACAAATATTGAATTCCATTATCCTTGTTTTAAGGAGTTAACCATGTCTAAATTACCGAACAAAAAACCAGAAACCCTCGGTGGATATATCGTTCACAATATCCCATTTCCAAAAGAAACAGACGCAGAAGCACTATCATTTTTAAAAAAATTAAGCCCGATACAAATCGAACAAGATTATCATATAACTTATTTGCACTCTTATGGGCAGGACAGTCCTTGGTTTGCAGGATTGACCAATAAACGACTGCTCGCGAACCGAGAGCCAACAACAGGATACACTTATGCAACCCCACGCGGACACGATATGTTCACAGGTGACGAAACGGAATGGATAGATATTACAAACCGTAAAGCAAAAATCCATGCCTTCACAGTCTGCCACTTTGGGTCAGAGGAATTCTTACCAGAAACGCCTTTTGTGCTCTCACTTGTAGAATTCGAAGGTGTAAATACACTTCTTCTCACAAGATTAATGGGCGTTGATCCATTCGAGGCAACCCTTGACTGGATTGGGATGGAAGTAAAGCCACGTTTTCTACGCAATTCCAAACTTAAACCTACGGATGTATATTTCATTCCTGCTAAATGAAAATGCGTCCAATTTTACATTCTTCTTGGTTGATTCGCCACGGATTATGTTTTTCTCTTGAAAACCTTCATCCGTGGTGACTTCGTTATTCTTTTCTTCACGGCAACCAATGCGACACTTATTCGTTGAATCTATGTTGCCTAATAGAAGTATTCCCTATTAGCATAAGGCACATAAATTGCAATACTAGTTGAGTTCATTCAACAAAATTGCTACTAATATTCATGAGAAAAATTACTTACTTGGGAAACCACACTGTAACATATTGTCGTCAATCATTAAGATGGCGTTTTTTCTTCTTACAATTCCTGCCAGCATGCTTTATCGTGCTCACAATTTATGGATATGGAAAGTGGATTCAAGTTCAAGCAACCAACAAATATGGCCCTATCATTGCGGAAAAATGGAGTAAACCTTGGTATGTGTTATCAGGATTTACTTTAATAATTTTGATAATTTGGCTTCTCCAACGCGTAAAAGAAGCGCATTCTTGTTTGCATTTTTACAAGAAAGGAATGCTTATCCAAAGACCATTCCATAAAAGTATTCCATTATTTTGGAAACAGATCCAAGGCATTTCAATATCAATAACCGATCGCGTTTTCGTGGGAAAAGTTATTCATAGCCAATACACCATCGTAATCTACCCTAATATCGGACAAAACCTCAAAATACAAATCAATAGTAATTATTACCCCGAAATTATTTCACGGATTAAAGCGAAAATATACCCTCGGCTTCATTCACAACTTCGAGAAAACCTGGATTCAGGAGAAATTTTGGATTTTGGGGATGTTCATCTATCAAAATACAAACTTTATACGGATAAGGAAAATACACCCTGGAAGCAGGTTCGCTTAGTAGATATTCGAGACGGTTCAGTGGTGATAGAATTAAAAAACCAAAAAGCGATAAGTATCCCCATTAAGAACGTAATGAATTTGGAAGTCATGATGCAAATCATTCAGAATCAGGTTGTGAAATGATAATAATCCCAAGAACAAAAAGGCTCAAAACGCTATCAATCTCCTTAATCATGCTATTTCTCACCCTGGCGTTAGGAGCCTGCAATTTAACCGTTACCCCTGAATCAGAACAGGTTCCACAAACTAGCGACCAAGTCGAAGTCACTGAAACTTTGATATCCTTTATTGTGGATGTTCCATCAAACACGCCCTCAAACGAACCCGTCTTTATAAGTATCTTAGATGAAGTTACCGGATTAGCCTTAAATGCTAAACGGTACCCAATGAAACAAGTCAATAAAACTCAATATAGTATCGAACTTCCCTTTCGTATTGGCTCTATTGTTAAATACCGCTATTCACGGCAGGGAAAAATATTAAGTGAAGAACACTCATTTAATGGGGACCCAGTGCGTTACCGGTTATGTACTGTAGAAGTTCCAGCCGAAATTCATGATATTGTCACACGTTGGTCCGATACACAAGTTGATGGAGAAACAGGTCGAGTTTCAGGCAAAATCACTAATGCAACTTCCGAAGAACCAATACCTGGAATTCTGATAACAGTTGGTGGCATTCAGACATATACAACAGCCAACGGAACATTCTTTGTTGATGGTTTGCCTCCAGGAATACACAATCTAGTTGCTTATGCCATTGATGGCTCTTTCAAACCTTTTCAACAAGGCGCAAAAATCGCGCCTCATTCAAACACACAAGTTGAGATTGCACTAAAGCCTACTCAATTCGTCGATGTAGCATTTCTTGTCGATGTACCTGAAGATATGATACCTGCTGTGCCTCTTCGTTTAGCAGGAAACTTATTCCAGTTAGGAAACACCTTCACGGATTTAGCGGGCGGAATCAATAGCCTCGCGACTCGTATGCCGGTATTGTCCCCACTTTCCGATGGTAGATATGGGGTTATTCTTTCTTTACCCTCTGGCTCTTATATCCGTTATAAATACACACTAGGGGATGGTTTTTGGAATGCCGAACAACAATCAGATGGACAATTCGCAATGAGGCAATTAATCGTTCCAGAATCATCTACAGTTGTCGAGGACAAGATTGAAACCTTCAATTCTAGTGAATTTGGACAAATTACTTTCGATATAACCGTACCCAAACTTACCCCAGAATCCGATGACATCACTATCCAGTTTAACCCATATGCATGGACAGAACCGATTCCCATGTGGCGTATTTCCGACCAGAGATGGATTTTTATCCTCACAAGTCCTCTACAGAAAGTAGAGAAATTCGGTGTAAGATACTGTCGCCAAGGTCAATGTGGTTACGCGGATGATTTAAGGACAACTGGTGACTTTACCTCAGGAAAAGTTGTTCATCCAAGTCAAACCCCTACCATAGTTCAAGACAAAATTAAGACATGGGCTTGGCTCGAAAAAACAAGCGATTATCCAGTTTCGCCAAAGATCAAAGTCAACCCAAGAAAAGATTTTGTCCAAGGTATCGAATTTCAACCTCGCTATCAGCCAAATTGGGGTCCTATAATACCTTCCTCCTTTGAACATATTGCAGACTTAGGTGCTAATACGGTCATCGTTACACCAAAGTGGACTTTTATCGAAGACGACCCGCCGGTTTTATCGTTTCGGAATGGAAATAGTGCGCACTGGCTTGAATTAACAGCAACAATTCAACAAGCCCAATCTCATAACTTAAATGTGGCGATTAAGCCAATTACTCAGTTCCCAACAAACCCTGAAGACTGGTGGATAAATGCCCCACGCGATTTTTCTTGGTGGGTTTCTTGGTTCGACCAATATAAATCCTTCGTTTTACATCATGCACGATTAGCAGAAATGTATGGCGTCAATACGCTCATCATCGGTGGAGATTGGTTAAACCCGGCATTACCCAATGGAGAATTAGCCAATGATTCAAACTCAGGTGTTCCACTTGATGCGGCTGACAGATGGGAAACTCTATTACATGAAATAAGGGAAGTTTACACTGGTACTTTAGCATGGGAATTATCAACCCCAGACGGTATAAAAAACCCACCTGCTTTTATTAATCAATTAGACCAAATCTATTTGCAATTCGATGGACAACTCTCTTCTAACAAGGATGCAAATCTAGAGAGCATCGAAAACAATCTGACAAGTATCTTGGAAGACGAAGTATTACCTTTCTGGTTAAGTTGGACCCCGACAAGCGACGGAAAGAACATATCTTCTAATACCCATACTATAAACAACAAAGCACCCCTTATTCTTGAAATTGCATACCCTTCTGCCGATGGTGGAATAACAGGATGCTTACCGGATCCGATAATCGATTGCATTAAACCTACATCGATGAATTTTCCTGCGCCGGATTACCCAAGGATACCATTAGATCTAACTGAACAAGCAGACGCTTATAACTCAATATTAACAATTTCAAATCATTATAGTTGGATAGGCGGTCTTGTCTCACAAGGATATTATCCCCCTGCTAGTCTCTTGGATAAATCAACTTCAATTCACGGGAAACCTGCAGAAACTGTCCTAGAGTATTGGTTTCATAGGATCAATCCATAAGCCACTTATATTTCCTAATTAGGGAAACTTTATTAATGAATTTTAGGAGTTTATGAAACTGTGTATAAAAGAACCTATTTTTCCATCTCACACGGATCGGGCAAATCACGATCTCCACGTGCCCCACACCATCCCTCGGAGGAAAATGAACCAAGATGGTATATTCCCTGAAATTGATTGTTATTATTCAATAATCGCCATTCAAACTTAGAACCACCTTGATCAACTGCGCCCCATTGACCTGATACGTCTCTATTATCAGAAGAGACTCTCCCTTCAATCAACATAATTCGTCCATCTAGACTATAAAAATAACCTTTAAGATGATCCCCTTCCTGGTGGAGCACCAAAGACGTTCCCTCCTCAAACAAACTTGAAGGGTCTGAATGAATCCATTCCCCACTCCAAGAAGAAGCATTGAAATCCGCATCCTCTTCCACAATTATATTGACCCAAAGGAAATCAATCCCAATTCCATTTTCATCATCCAAGCGCCAAACGCCTTGATATTCGCCAGCCTTCTCAGGCGCTCTCAAAAATAAAGGGAGATCAACAACCTCTCCTGACTTCACATCAGCGACAAAGTTTCCCCAACTCGAATCATTTAGAGAAGAAGTTAATTGAACACCCTGTGGGTAGAAATATGCGCGTGAACGGTCTGGACCATCCAAGCGGTCGCCATGATCATATGCAAGTTCAAAAGTAACATTCCATGGACAGTTACCAGTATTCTTAATTCTCCAAATCTTAAGGAAAATCTGACCGGGTTTTAGCAAAGTTCCATCAGGAATTGTCACATCTTCAATCCATTGGAACGATGAACAAGTATAAGACTCAGAACCGACAGGCGTTAAAGTGCCATCCATACTAGGAGTTGCCGTCGATATTGTGGTTGGTCGAGGGGAAGGTGTGTTTGTAAATATAGGTTTTGGTGAGGGCGGTTTTGTTGTAATTGAAGGGATTACAGTCAATTCATCATAGCCGATTTCTCCTGTGGGCATAGGAGATGATTCTGTCGTTGTACAGGCTTGGTTTAGAATTAAGAACAAAGACAAGATTAACAGATTCACCCAACGTCTTTGCATATTATCAA
>DUEG01000008.1 GCA_011176615.1 Anaerolineae bacterium
TCGAAGCTGAGAACTCAATTGCAAGCGTGGTCATTCCTGACGAAAATACAGCAAAATAAAGGTATGGTTTTTTCATATCTTACTCAAATTATGCTGGATTATATCCCATTCGTGAAAATGGGGAATTCCCATTTATGTCAAATATACATCAATTAAGTTAAATGGGAAATAATGGTTATCCATAAATTTATCTTTGATACAATCTTATCCTGCGGTAGAATAGACCATAGTGAAATTCATCATCGACATAAATAATGCTGGAGTAAGCATGACCGAACCGAAATTAAGCGGCAATGAGATTAGAAATACATTCATCGAATTCTTCAAATCCAAAGAACATACCTTTGTACGCTCTTCATCGCTGGTCCCAGGCGGAGATGCAACTTTGTTATTTACAAATGCTGGTATGGTTCAATTCAAAGATGTTTTTTTAGGGACGGACAAACGCCCTTATACGCGTGCAACAAACTTTCAGAAATGCATGCGCGTTGCGGGCAAACACAATGATCTTGAAGATGTAGGTAGAGATGATTCGCATCATACTTTCTTTGAAATGCTTGGAAACTGGTCTTTTGGAGATTATTACAAAAAAGAAGCAATAGCATGGGCATGGGAACTCTTAACTTCAGTGTGGAATCTACCAGAAAACCGATTATATGCGACTGTTTTCAAAGATGAAAAAAACGAAATCCCTACAGATGATGAGGCTGCTAAATATTGGCTTGAACAACCGGGATTTAGTCCCGATCACCTCTTTTACCTAGGAAGAAAAGAGAATTTTTGGGAAATGGCAGATACAGGGCCAAGTGGTCCTTGTTCTGAAATTCATTATGATTTGCGCCCAGAAGACGGTTTAGTAAATGCAAAGACGCTCGATACTGACCGTTTTATCGAGTTATGGAACTTGGTATTCATTCAATACAACCGTATTGATGCTCTCCATTTGGACCCTCTCCCCGAAACCCATGTTGACACTGGAATGGGTTTAGAAAGATTAGTAACAATCCTGCAAAACAAAGAATCCAATTACCGCACAGATTTATTATTTCCATTAATTTTAAAAATTAAATCCCTTGTAGGTCAAACTGATCAAGAAATGAACGAGAATTTCACCCCCTACCGCGTCATCGCTGATCATGGGCGCGCAGCAACCTTCCTTATTGCTGATGGTGTTGTCCCAGGAAACCTGGGACGAAATTACGTTTGTCGGATGATCATCCGGAGGGCTTTCCGTTTTGGAGGTAAGATCGGTCTTAAAAAACCTTTCCTTGCGCAAATCGCTGAGGTTGTTATCGAACGGTATAGTTCGGCGTACCCAGAACTACTTAAAAACAAAGACATCATCCTGAATACAATTACCTATGAAGAAGAACAATTCCTGAGAACCCTTGAGAAGGCAACTGGACATTTGGAAGTGTTACTAGAAGAATTAAAAGCGAAAGGAAAGAAATCCCTGACCGGGGTTGATGCTGCAAATTTATATACGACCTATGGGTTGCCCTTTGAAATCACTCAAGACATTGCACAAGAATATGGATTAGAAGTTGATGAGATGGGTTTTCATGAAGCAATGGGTGAGCATAGATTGGCATCCGGGGGTGGTAAAGCAATTGGCGAAATGGAAGCCAACAACGTTAACATATACAAAAAGATATTTGACGACCTCCTGAAGCAGAAAAAAATTAAAAAGGATGGCGTTGACTATAATCCATATGGAAGTTTGCAATTCAACGACAAAGTCCTTGCTCTTACATCTAACGGTAAAGTTATCCAAATCGCGAACGAAGGTGCTCCAATCGAAGTCCTGCTTTCAAAGACCCATTTCTACCTAGAGGCTGGGGGTCAGGTCTCTGACACTGGCGAGATAAAAAATGAGCATTGGATTATCAGAGTCAACGAGGTAACGAAGCCAGCCGCTGGGATAATTATTCACAAGGGTACTGTTATCCAGGGAAAGCCAAAAGTTGGTGATGAAGTTGTTGCGAAAATTGATGAAGAACGGCGCCGTGACATCATGCGCAACCATACAGCAACTCACCTATTACATGCTGCTTTGCATCGAGTTTTAGGAAATCATGCAAGGCAAGCAGGCTCTCTCGTCGCCCCAGATAAACTAAGGTTTGATTTCACCCATCCTTCCGCAATGACCCCTGAAGAAATTGAAAAAACCGAAATGCTTGTTAATAAGTGGATTTATGAAAACCATAATCTTAAGATCGAAAACAAACCTTTACAAAAAGCACTGGAAGAAGGTGCAACCGCCTTGTTTGGGGAAAAATATTCCGATATTGTTCGGACAATAACTTTAGGAGAAGGGAAGCCATTTTCTTACGAATTGTGCGGTGGCACACATGTTCAAAACACAAACGATATAGGCATCTTTATCATCACTAATGAAGGAAGTGCTGCTGCTGGTATTCGTAGAATCGAAGCCATAACTGGAAGAGAGGCTTACGCCTTTATTCGAAGAAGATTGAATATAATAAATAAAACAGCATCACTCTTAGGTACTCAACCGGATTTATTGTTTGAAAAGATTCAGTATCTCATAAACGAAACCCATGATTTAAGAATTCAGAACTCCCGGCTAAGGCAACAACTTACAAGCACAGATTTCGATCGCTTATTAAAAACAGTTAAAGATGCAAATGGTATTTATCTATTATCAGCAATCATAAAAGACGCAGATGCAGATAATTTACGGAAATTAGCGGACAAATATCGTGAGCATTATTCAAATCGTGCAGTTGGTGTCTTTGGTAGCGTTATAAAAGGTAAGCCCATCATCATCGCAATGGTAACAAAAGATCTCGTAAAACAGGGAATGCATGCAGGAGATTTGGTAAAATATATAGCAAAGACCGTTGGTGGAAGCGGCGGGGGGAAGCCTACCCTTGCTCAAGCAGGTGGTAAATATCCTGACCAATTGGAAAATGCCCTTAATAGGGTTTCTGATTGGATAGCGAAACAAAGGAAGTGAGACTATGGAAAAACAAGAAGCCATTGAAGTAGTAATAGGTCTGATCAAAGAAGGAAAAACAAAGGATGTCATCATTGCTGAACTTACAGAACGTCTAAATGCACCCGAAAAATTAGTTGGGCGTTTTGTTGATTCGGTTTTTGAACAAAATCAGATAATCCAAACTAGCGGCATTGAAGAGTATCCTGACGAACCTGCTGTCATATCGCAACAAGCGGAAGCAATATCATCAATTGTTGAAGCCGAAGAATACGAAAATGTTCAAATACCTGAAATCGAACCACCTGAAGAAGAACTTAAGACTGAAATAGATCCTCTTGAGCAGTTTGTGTACACAGAATTATCAAGAGGAACTCATGTGGATAACATCGTTGCAGCCATTACCCAAAAAAACAACTGGACGCAGGAAAAGGCTCATCAATTTGTTTTAAGCGTCCATTCCAAATACGGTGATAAACAAGTAGTGAAAAGTCGAAAAGGTTCCAAAATCGGAGCCGTTCTCTTATTGATCTTTGGAATAATCATTTTAGGCTTTTCTGGTTTTCAAGCAATTGGTTGGATTAGCACAATATATGGATTTGCTGAAGGTAGCATATTCTTCCTTGGCGTTCAAATCAAGCCAGAAATCACTATTGCAATGCTTTTCACCGGTTTAGTTTTATCAATTATTGGTATTGTAGGACTATTACGTAAAAAATAAAACAAGTCCTAAAAACATTAGACAAATATATATAAGTGAAAACACAGATCATTCAACTTGAATCCCATGATGATGTAGACTCCGTTAAAGACAAAATGAACTGGAGCCAAACGCCTAGGATTCTCCTTGTTTGGCTTGATCACGGAAATGTGCTCACTTCCAAGTTGGATTTATTATTTCTCCTACGCTATGCTGAAAAATTAGGGGGGCAACTCGCAGTCGTATCCCACAACCCAATCATAAAATCTAATGCAAAGGATTTAGGAATTCCTTTATTTAACAATACAAAATCTGCCCAAATCGCCTCATGGCGGAAGCCAAAATCCTTGCTAACAAAATTCGTGTTTATTTCAAAAGTCCTTCGCTTGAAACAGAAAAATAGAACCGAACAAATCGATGGACTGTCAAAATACGTTCACAAACCATCCCAGAAACTACTCAAACATTGGGCGATTCGATTATCAATATTTACTCTCGGTGTACTATCCGTCATAGCCATTGTTGCTTTTTTAATGCCAAAGGCAGAAATTCAAATCACTCCTAATACAGTTGAGCAAGAAATAATCCTAGATATCACTGCAGATACAAATATCAAAGAACCAAACATCAATGGAATTGTTCCAGCAAGCTGGTACCCTATCACTGTTGAAGGCAGATACCAAATACCAACAACCGGGACTACAAAAATACCAAGCGAATATTCTAGAGGAATGGTTACTTTTACAAATCTCACAGAAAATACTATATTCATTCCAAAAGGCACTATAGTAACCACTTTAGGCGAGTCTGTCATCCGATTTGAGACCAGCGAAGATGCGTCCGTAACAAAAGAGAACCCAAAAGTCAAAGTTCCAATCAAAGCCATAAGACCAGGCATTGAGGGCAATGTAGACAAGGAGACCATAAACGCTATTGAAGGATCGCTTGGATTAAATCTTGTTGTAAATAATCTACAACCAACAGATCAGGGGGCATTCGAAATTTTCTCATCTCCAACTGCTGCTGATCGCGCTAAACTATATCAAGAATTGTCTGCTACAATGCAAGAAACCGCAAAAAAAGAAATAAGCACAAACTTGAATGATGGCGATATACTACTAACTCCTTACCCCATTCTTGAAAAAGATATACAGGTAATTTATAGCCCTGCAAGCGAATCCCCATCAGAATATTTGGAACTCAAACTTAGACAAGAATACAAGGCTCTTATCGCGGATTATCACAATATTCGTGCCTTGGCAACAATGACATTAAATTCAAATATTCCTGAAAACCATACAGCAATCACGGGCACTTTGACCATAGAGGATCTCACTACACCGGTTTTATACGACCATGAAATTGCCAAATGGCAAATCAGGGTATCAAGAAAGTTGGAAAAGCCGATAGATACAACTCAAGCGACAAAGATCTGTCTTGGATTACCAATTGATCAAGCCATTGACAAATTGAATGATAATTTTTCTCTCAAAGGAACTCCAATAATTAGGATGTCCCCATCGTGGTGGCCTCGCATGCCATTCGTCCCATTTCGAATCACATTTTCTAAAAAAGAACTATAGGGAATACTTGGCTTATGCGTTTCCTTGCAATAGATCCTGGAGACAAAAGAATTGGTCTCGCAATATCCGATCCAACCGGTACGATTGCAAATCCCCTCTCAGTATTGAAGCATATCTCAAGAGCAAAGAATGCAACCCGAATAATTGAAATATGTAAAAACTATAAGGTGGAAAAGATCATCGTGGGTCAATCATTGGACGAAGATGGAATTCCTACTATACAAGGAAGAAAGGCTGCAAGGCTTGCAGCAGCAATCCAGGTTATTTCGGATATTCCGGTTGTACTATGGGATGAATACGCCAGCACTAAAATAGCGAAGAATGCTCAGATAATCATCAAAAGTGGAAAAAAGAAACGCAAAGGACATATAGACGAAATTGCTGCAACTGTAATCTTGCAATCTTATCTTGATGCTATAAGTCCACAAAACCATGATTGTGTATGAGAAAAAGAAAACCTAACCGTAGGTTCATATCCATTTTCATTTTGTTCTTGATAATTCTATGCTGTGTAACCACGTATGGGACTTATTCTTATTATTCAAAAGTGCAAAAAAGAATTGAAATGGTACTCGGTCCACCATCGAGCACTTTAAACTTCCAACAAAAATTCTCGCTTATTTTACATATTTCCAGGGAATTGGACGAACTTTCTACAACAAAGCAACCTAATAATGATGGAGATGTGGTTTTCAAAATTCTTCAAGGGGAAAATGCAACTACGGTTGGGCAAAAATTGTTCGAACAGGATTTACTTTCTAACCCGAATGCTTTTACGCATTATTTAATTTATACGGGAGGGGACAAAAAATTACAATCAGGTACTTACCTTTTAAATAAATCTATGACACCATTGGAAATTGGTAATACCTTCCAAAGCAATGCTAAATCTATCATTAATTTTGATGTACTACCCGGTTGGCGAGCAGAACAAATCGGACTTGCTTTAGCAGCATCAGGCGTTAGCCTCCCCGAAAAACATTTCTCAATAGTAGCAAAAAGAATAGGTGCAGAAGGATATCTTCTGCCCGATTCTTATCTATTTCGACGCAATACGAATGCGGAAGCCATTATTAATTTAATGATGAATAACGCTCTTGATTACATTTCCGGTGATATTCACTCTGGGTTTTCCGACCAAGGACTCTCGGACGAGCAAGCGGTCATTCTTGCTTCGATAGTCCAGCGAGAAGTAGTCGTAGAAGATGAAATGCCCCTGATAGCCTCAGTATTTCTCAATCGCTATCATGCAGGTATGAAATTAGAAGCAGACCCAACCGTACAATACGCACTCGGTTTTATACCATCGCTCAATAGTTGGTGGAAGAATCCCTTATCCTTGGATGACCTCCAAATCGACTCTCCCTACAATACATATCGATATCCAGGACTTCCACCGACACCTATTTGTAATCCGGGGAAAAACGCATTAAAATCGATTGCTTTCCCCTCTGATACTTCATATTATTATTTTCGTGCTAAGTGTGATCAATCTGGAAGACATAATTTTAGCCAGACCTTTGAAGAACATATAAACAATGCATGTCCCTAAAACAAGGGATTAAGTGCAACATCCATACTCTAGTAATTCTCTTTCATACCATCCTCAAAAGCATACAATATCTTAGGTATAAATAGGAAATAGCCAATGTCCGACCCGCCTTCTCTTAGACTAGAAATGTTTATATCGCAGATATTCTCTACGTTGTCAGCATTAAACAACTAATTAGATTCGATTTTATCTGGGGGGGCTTTTTTTTGTGTTGATTCCTTTTTCTTATTCCCCTTCTCTTTTGGTAGCAGAGAAATCTCTAACACTTGATCCATGTGTTCTACCAGTTCAATACGCAAATCAGTTTTAACTTTCTTAGGGATATCCACCAAGTCTTTAATGTTCTTTTTGGGAAGCACGACCAATTTTAATCCGGCTCGATGTGCTGCTAAAACTTTTTCTTTCACACCTCCTACAGGTAAAATCCGCCCACGTAAGGTAATTTCTCCTGTCATACCAACATCACAACGAACTGGTCGATGTGTAAATGCTGACGCTAAAGCCGTTGTAATTGTTACCCCCGCACTAGGCCCATCCTTTTGTATTGATCCCTCCGGAATATGCAAGTGCACATCAACTTGCTCAAATATTTCGGATTCGATACCCAATTTATTAGCTCTAGATTTTAAATAAGATAACGATGCTTGAATCGATTCTTGCATAACTGTGCCAATCTGACCCGTTATTTGAAGATTCCCTTTGCCATCAAGGATCAAAACCTCCACTGGCATGATTTCACCCCCTCCAGAGGTCCATGCCACAGCCGTTGCTACACCGATTTCGTTCTTGCGCTCCGCTTCTTGATTGAAAAATTGGGGTGGGCCCAGAAATCGCTCAACCTGGGACGAACTGATACGTACAGGATGACGTTTATGCTCTGCCTTTAATCTAGCGACTTTCCGACAAATCCTTCCAATTTCCCGTTCAAGATTGCGGACGCCGGCTTCATAAGTGTATTCCCGAATTATCCGCTCTATGCCTTGCCGAGTAAAGTGGAGTTCATTTTTGTCCAATCCATTCTCTTCAATCTGGCGTGGAATCAAAAATCTTGTGGCAATTTCGAGTTTATCCTCTTCGATATATCCTGAAAACTCAATCGTTTCCATACGATCGAGTAAAGCAGGAGGAATTGTTGCATAAGTGTTTGCGGTTGTGATAAAAAAGACTTTTGACAAATCATAAGGTAATTCTAAATAATGATCAGAAAAAATATGGTTTTGTTCAGGATCAAGAACCTCTAACAATGCTGCCGATGGATCTCCTCGGAAATCATTGCCCAATTTATCCACTTCATCAAGCATAAACAGTGGATTTATCGTTTCGGCACGGCGCATTGTCTGAAGAATTCTTCCAGGTAAAGCCCCAATATACGTTCTACGATGTCCGCGTATTTCTGCTTCATCTCTAACGCCCCCAAGAGAAACCCGTACAAAATGCCTACCCAGGGCATCCGCAATAGATTTACCTAATGATGTTTTTCCTGTCCCAGGAGGACCAATAAAACAAAGTATCGGTTGCTTTGATTTCTTGGGTTTCAGTTTCTTAACAGCAATATATTCAAGAATTCTTTCTTTTGGTTTTTTTAATCCATAATGATGTTTATCAAGCACTTCGGAAGCATGTGAGACATCTAAGTTGTCTTTGGTGGTCTTATGCCAAGGTAATTCCAATATCCAATCAATATATGTGCGTATAATGCCCCCCTCAGGTGAAATTGGGGGCATTTGTGTCAACCGATTAACTTCCTTGATTGCTCGAATTTCCACTTCATCAGGAAGACCAACGGACTCGATCCTTTTTCGCAATTCACTAATTTCGTTTGACCAAGCATCCCCCTCCCCTAATTCGCTTTGGATAACCTTCATCTGTTCCCGCAAATAATATTCTCGTTGGCTTCTGTCAACTTGATTCTGGGTACGGTATTGAATCTCATCTTCTAATTCAAGAACATCTAATTCTTGTGCCAAAAGTTTGATTACGTATACAAGCCGATCCTTTGGATCCGTCATCAGAAGAATTTTCTTACGCACCTCAAAGGTAGGTGCAACCGATGTAGAAATAAGATCGGCAAGCCAACCCGGTTGATCGATGTTAAGTGCAAACAAGAAAGCATCTTCAGGCAAACTTCTATCAAGTTCAACGCATTGCTTATAATATTCCTTGGCAGAGCGCATTTCAGCATCAATTTCTTTGCCTGGAGGCACATATTCATCAATAGGGCGAACCCGAGCGCTTAAATATGAACCAGTCTCGATAAACTCAACGATTTCAACACGACGTCGTGCTTGCACGAGGGCTGAATTTGAGCCATCCGGCATATTAAGTAATCTTCCTACTGCCATCTCCACCCCAATTGGAAGAAAATCGTCTACACCAGGGGTCTCAATTTCTGGATTAACCTGATTCAACGCAATTAACGTTCGATTGTGGGATTGCGCTTCCTCAATCGCCAATAACGATAATTCTCGCCGAATAAACAACGGAGATATCATATGAGGGTATACAATCACCTCTCGTAAAGGAAGCACAGAGGCTTCAATCAACCCGTCTTTATCAAGTTCGCTATCTGGAATGAGATAAAGTTCTTCCGTTCTTCGATGGAAAGAACCTTTCAATTCATCATCGTCCATAATCGATTTATCTCGGTCTCGCATATTTTAGTTCCAAGAATATTCCTTTATCGCTAAAATAATTAAACGCTGGAAGTTTTTTGTTTCCGCCACCACTCTCTTGCCCCTGCTACAACAAATATGCTTCCAGTCACTAAAACAAGCCTTTCTCCTTTAGCCATATTAATTGCTGTTTTAAATGCATGTTCAACATCCTTGACAGCGATTGCATTATCCCATAATTTCCTTGCTACTTCACACAATTGATCACTATCCATCGCGCGCGGATGAGTGGATTGGGAACATATCACTTGCTGGACATAAGGCTCAAGTTCAGAAAGCATACCTATCACATCTTTATCTGCTGAAACGCCAAAAACCATTACAATTGATTTACTAGGAAAATACTTCCGAACTGTTTTGATCAAATTAATTATTGCGTCATTGTTATGAGCTGAATCCACAATAATTGGTGGGGAAGCCTGCAGAATCTCAAACCGTCCCGGCCAAACTGCGTCTTTAAACCCCTTTTTTATGGCATTATCCGTTATCTCAACGTCGGAATCTCTTAACACATCTAGCGCAGCAAAGGCGGTTGCAGCATTCTCAACCTGAAAATCGCCCAATAGAGGAATGGTTAAATCTATCCTTTTTGACTTTTTCTTATTATTGATAATCGAAAACGATTGCCTATTTAAGTTGTATCCATCAATCTGATAGATATAATCCTTTCCAATTTGATGCACAGGTGAATGATGCATGGATGCGATTTTGAGCAATTTCTTTTCTGCCTCATCCTTCTGAGTAGAAATCACAACCGGAATATTTGGTTTAATGATCCCGCCTTTCTCCTCAGCAATTTCAGTGAGTGTATTACCCAAAATAAAAGTGTGTTCCAAATATAATTGGGTGATTACTGACACTTTAGGCATGATTACATTTGTCGCATCTAATCTTCCTCCCAGACCCACTTCGATAACGCCGATATCGATTCTCTTCTGTTGAAAATATAGAAATCCTAAGGCTGTTACAATTTCAAAGGTCGTTATACGGGGTATTTTCGCTACATGAGGCTTAATCTCTTCTACGAGAGCAACAAGTTCATCATCTTCAATTTGTCTTCCATTTATTTGAATCCGCTCGTTAAATTTTTCCATATGAGGAGATGTATATAATCCGACTTTATATCCTTGAACCTCCAACGCCGAAGCACAAAAAGCACATACTGATCCCTTCCCCTTGCTTCCTGCTACATGAATAGTTGTATAAGCCCTTTCAGGATTTCCCAATAAGGTCATTAAATCGCGAACTCGAGCCAAATTAAAGTTTTCAGGAGCAAGATTTTGCTGATGAGTCCGGCTGTAATCAACGAAACTGTATATATAATCGAGGGCTTCCTGATATTTTTGGGATGAATTATCTATACCCATAAAAAGATTGTAACCCCTCGAACATACAGTTGCAAGGGGACAAATGTATTTTCCCAGGGATAAATTAATATTAAATTTTATAAACTTTACCAAATTCACCTTGCATTTCATGCAATTCGGCGTTATTATTCATAATAAGGATTTGGCCGATCTATTAAAAATAAAAATATAAACTATAAACTGTATTCGAGAGAGGAGAAAATCAGATGCGCAAAAAACATCTTTACATACTCTTCGCCATACTAATTGTCAGTGCAGTTCTTCTAACTGCTTGTGGCGGAAAGAAACTTGGCACAGAAGAGAACCCAATCATTTGGGCTGTTGTACCATCTGGCGAAACAGAGCGCGTCGTCTCTGGATTTGATCAAGTTGCAGATATGATCAATCAGGAAACTGGACTTGTGATTAAACCATTTGTAGCCACAGAATACGCTGGGGTTATCGAAGCACTTTGCAGTGACCCACCAAAAGCGCACATGGCATCTTTGGCAACATTCGCATATATCTTGGCTCATGAAAAAGGTTGTGCTAATGCTGTACTTGTCGCTAATCGATACGGAAGCCCAGTCTATAACGGGCAAATTTTCGTACGCGCCGACAGTGGAATAAACAGCCTTGCAGACCTGAAAGGGAAGACGTTCTGCCGTCCTGACCCATTAAGCACAAGCGGTTGGATCATCCCCAGTATCACCCTGAAGGCTGCTGGTGTAGATCCAGATAAAGACCTGGCACAGATTGTTGATGCCGGATCCCATGATGCTTCTGTTGCAGGCGTATATAATGGTGACTGTGATGCAGGGGCTTCATATGTCGATGCCCGAACTCGTATTGAAGAAGACTATCCAGATGTAATGGATGTCATCAAGGTCATCGAAGTATCTGCTGACATTCCCAATGATGGTGTCCAATTTGTAACTGGTTTTGACCCAGAACTTCAGAACCAGATCGTTGATGCTTTACTCAAAATCTCAGAAACCGATGCAGGAAAAGAAGCGCTTGATACTGCTTATCAATGGAATGCGCTTGAGAAACATGATGATTCCTTCTATGATGCATTTCGACAGGTGCTTGACGCCGCTGGTGTATCACCTGAGGAACTACAGTAATTTGTACTCGTTGGATTGACTTCAATCGGCCAATCCAAGCGGGGGAACCGATGTATGGTTCCCCTGCCTGTTTTTTAAGTCAGCAATTATGGTATATTATTTATTAAGAAATTTCAATGTTCCTGTTTGTAGAAATACTCTTTATGCAATAGCAAAAAGGAGAATAGACAATGCTCGAGGTCCGTCACCTTACTAAGATTTACGATGATGGCACAGTTGCTTTGAAAGACATCAGTTTTTCAGTGGCTGAAGGAGAATTTCTCATCGTGATAGGATTAAGTGGATCAGGTAAATCCACTCTTCTTCGTTGTATTAATCGATTGATCGATCCAACTGAGGGGGAAATACTCTGGAATGGTGTAGATTTAGCACAACTTCAAGGGGAAGAATTACGTAAAAGCCGTCGTCACATCGGCATGATTTTCCAACATTTCAATCTCGTTAACAGATCGTCAGTTATGACAAATGTACTCTCTGGGCATCTTGGCTATATTTCTCAATGGCAAAGCATTCTTGGAAGATTTCCTAAAGAAGACAAGATAAAAGCATGGGAAGCATTAAAAAGGTTGGGGATTGAAGACCAGGCTCATAAAAGAGCAGATGAATTAAGCGGTGGACAACAACAGAGAGTAGGAATTGCGCGGGCTCTCATGCAAGAACCAAAAATGATCCTGGCAGACGAACCAGTAGCCAGCCTCGACCCAGTGCTTGCACACTCCATCTTGCAACATCTTGAAATGCTCAACCAGGAAGATAATATGACAATTATTTGCAGTCTTCACTACTTAGACCTGGTTCAACGTTATGCAACGAGCGTCATTGGATTAAGAGAAGGGAGAATCGTGTATCAAGGCAGCAAAGAAGATATCCTCGCAATGACAGATGAAGAATTTAAAGACATTTACGGCGAAGAAGCAGAGCGGGTTGGTAGCGGGCTTGAAGGCAATATCACGCATGAGGGCGGTGAAGCATGAGTAAAAACAATAATATCAGCCTCGGGCATATTCCTGAAGAAATAAGACCACCAAGTCGTATCCCGCCTTATCTTGCTGCAATTTTATCGGCGATCATCCCTGGAGTTGGGCAAATTTTAGGACACGCTGTCCGCCGTGGAATCATCCTTCTAGGCTCCTTCCTAAGTATCATGGGTTTGGTAATTTGGCGCTTCCGATTGGCAGCGCCTAGGGATGTCGGTGTTTTCAATATTATCAAAAAAGGCTTACACCTCGAACCCATCCTTATTCTTGTCACCATCCTGATTATTGTTTTATATGTCTTGATCATTATTGATGCTTACAACATTGTAAAAGTTAGAGACCGCACACCCATTGGTGCGTTTTTCATGGTCATTATTGTTTTCTTCGCGTTAGGTTGGCAAATTGGAGATATAAATCTATATACCTTTTTCTCCCAAGCCGATGAAGCCATTCCTGCTCTGTCAAAAATTGTATGGCCGTGGGAGAAAGCAATCACACAAGATGTGGATTATGTAAGAGGGTATGCATTAATCGAAATTCCCTGTTCAGACAACCCACCACCTCCCTCATCAGCAACCGAGGGGGAACCATTATTAATTGCTAACCCAACTTGTGGCAATCTCACTGTTGATGAGGACCACCCCGGTACACTTTTACACCTTGTGGGAAAGGATTTCATTCCTGGGATCGAAGCAGATATTATGTGGAAAGACCCCATCAGGAATGAATTTCGTCAACGTTCAGAAGGACATTATGTTAAAGTGATACCAGATGAAAATGGTGATTTCGAATTAGACATTCATATACCATACAGATTGCTTCCTCCAAGTGCTGATCAACCCACATACATTTGGAAAGTCTTCGCTCAACAAGTTGCTACCGTCGGTTCCAAACATTTAAGCTCTGATTTTAAGAATATCGTTGAGCGGATGATTGAAACAATATTTATCGGGATGATGGCAACATTTTTTGGTGTAATCTTCGCATTACCCGTGAGTTTCTTCGCAGCACGAAATTTAATGTCTGCATCACCAATTACGCTTGTGCTTTATTACCTTGTCCGAGCAGTACTTAACATCATTCGTTCGATAGAGCCGCTGATTTGGGCAATCATTGCGGTTATTGTCGTAGGATTAGGCCCCTTTGCAGGTATCTTAGCTTTGACATTGCATT
Source organism: Anaerolineae bacterium (assembly GCA_011176615.1). GTDB lineage: Bacteria > Chloroflexota > Anaerolineae > Anaerolineales > UBA11858 > G519. The sequence goes on from DUEG01000008.1 coordinate 14,090, forward strand.
CTATCGCTGCATTAGGTAAACTATATTCTGAATCAATTGAATCAATCAGCACCGGTCCTATCGAAGCAATCCAAGCCACGGGCGCAACCTGGGTTCAAACTGTAATGTTCGCTGTCATTCCACAAATCGTTCCTCCATTCGTCTCCTTCACAATTTATCGCTGGGACGTTAACATTCGTATGTCCACTATCATCGGCTTCGTTGGTGGTGGTGGTATTGGCTTCCTGCTTGCCCAGTACATCAGACTATTGGATTATAAATCTGCAGGAATGGCAGTCTGGTTCATTGCAATTACCGTAGCAATCTTAGATTATGTATCTGCAGAAATTAGGGCAAAGTTTGTGTAGTCCTGCAATAAATGATTAAAGAATCATAAACAATGGCGGTCATATAAACCGCCATTGTTCATTGTTTGGTAAAAATCAACCTCGTGACAAGGAAATTTCTCCACATGACAATAACAATCGCTTCTGCGATCAGCATTCTCATATTGATTGCTATTCTCATACCTAACCTGATTACCTCTCTCTCAGCAAAAGCCAATATTGGAAGCATCGAGGACGTTCTGCCGCATAAAGTAGCAATCGTTTTTGGTGCTGGGCTATGGAGAGATGGTACCCCCACTCCGGTATTACGCGATAGGATTGAAACTGCTGCAGAACTCTATTTCCAGGGTAAGGTCGAAAAAATATTAATGAGCGGAGATAATCGGTTCATCGATTACAACGAACCGGGAGCGATGAAGCAATATGCTATTAGTCTTGGGATCCCTGGAGAAGACATTGTGTTAGATTTTGCCGGTAGGAGAACTTATGATACTTGCTATCGAGCAAAAAATATCTTCGGTATCGATAATGCAATCTTGGTTACGCAGAAATTTCACCTTCCACGAGCACTTTATATCTGTAAACAACTAGGGATTAAAGTCACAGGCATAACCGCTGACAGAAGAGTATACTCAGTTCATTCAAGTGCTTTCTGGAGATTACGGGAATTCGTAGCCACTTCTGTCGCTCTGTGGGAAGTCCATGTTTCAAAACCTGTACCAGTCCTTGGCAAACCTGAGCCAATAACTTCTGCTGAAGATAAAGGATATTTATAAGCAAAAGGATTTTCGCTAGTAATCATAGACATTATTACAAAATGGGTGTTACGATGAATCGAGACGAAGCATTGAAAATTGTGCATGAATATGTAAAGAATGAAAATCTAATCCGCCATATGTTGGCTGTTGAGGCTGCAATGCGTTTTTACGCAAGAAAATTCGGTGAAGACGAAGATTTATGGGGAATTGCTGCACTCTTACATGATTTCGATTGGGAAATTCACCCTACCCTCGAAGATCATCCCTTAGCAGGTGCGCCAATCCTTAAAGAAAAAGGTGTCCCCGAAGTAATTATTAGGGCGATTTTAAGTCACGCTGATCATACAGGAGTTCCTAGACAAAGTCTCATGGAAAGAGCCTTATTTGCATGTGATGAAATCACTGGATTAATTACAGCAGTTGCGTTAGTCAGACCATCCAAATCCATACATGATGTCAAAGTCAAATCAGTAAAGAAAAAATGGAAAGACAAATCATTTGCAGCAGGAGCAAATCGGGCAGACATTGCTAAAGGCGCTGAGGAATTAGGAATTGATCTTTGGGAACATACAGAGAATGTTCTTACTGCAATGCAGAGTGTTGCAGGCGATCTTGGTCTAGAAGGATAACCCATAACTACGCGTTGTTCATAGCAATTCAGTATTAATAGTTTTCTATTATCCCGTTAGGGGGAATCCTTACAACTTATTCACAAATCTTTCGTATTTTTTTAAAACAACCATATTTGTGCATAATAAAGGATAAAGGTCCCTAATGAAAAACACGAAATTAATTGCCTTACCGGGCATTCTTGCCATATTAACCATGGCATGCGGGTTAAGTATTCACGTTCCTATAAATACTGATATTAAAACAATCCCAACAACAACGGAATATATATCAATTAATCCTCCTAATACAAACGATATTACTGATCTAAATTTTTCCTTTGGTGGAGGCAAATTAACTCTAAAGCCAGGAACTGGTAAAACATTAATTCAGGGTTCTGCAACCTACAACGTTAAAGATTTCAAACCAATAGTTATTCAAAACAAGGGCAAGATAGAGATAAAGCAAGGAAACCTTGAAATTAAAGGGGTTCCGGATTTCGATGAGAAAATCAAAAATGAGTGGCTTTTCTCTATCGGTGATGCGCCCATTAACCTCACTATCAAGGCGGGCGCCTACATTGGTAACTTTGATTTTGGTGGGCTGAATTTAAATAGCCTCACTATTTATGACGGAGCTTCAACTGTAAATCTCAACTTCTCTTCACTAAACAAAGGTGAAATTAATTATTTCCAATACGAAACGGGGATTTCGGATGTTTCACTAAACAACCTTGCAAATGCAAATATTAAAACGATGATCTTCCAAAGCGGAGGGGGAAATTACAAACTGGATTTTTCAGGGAACCTTATTAGCGATTTTAATGTTTTCATCAAATCCGGGTTAAGTAGCATGACAATTATTGTTCCAGTGAATACTCATGCTATTATCGAGCATGAAGGAGGGCTTACAAATATTTCCGCATTTGGAAATTGGAATAAAAAAGAAGATCGCTACGAGAATGGAAGCGGAAATCCGACCATTACAATTAGAATCGAAATAGGTGCTGGAAACGTTATTCTTAAAAATCCATAGCAAATAAATTTATGCACTTTATGTAAATCAACTAGTGATTTAGACTAGTTGATTTTATTTTCTATTGACAAGAAACCGTTTAATCGATAAGATAATATAGACGGCTATGCGAACTTAATGTTCCCAATTATCTCTGGAGTTATTATGGATTCCCAAACTACTGCCCACATTACAAAAAATACAACACTTATTCCCGCAATCAATGGCTGGCAATATTATTTAACAGATCAAGGACGATCTGTACACACGATAAAAGCTTTTCTCGGCGATTTAAATTTATTAACATCGTACCTTCCACCTGATAAAACGCTTGGAAATATATCCACTAGTGATATAAATAATTTCCTGGATTGGATGTTAAACGAAAGAGGTGTTCCCTGCAGTCCAAAAACTTTTGCCCGCAGGATTACCTCGATTAAGTCATTTTTCCGGTGGTTAAGCGATTCGGGTGTATTAATGATCAATCCCGCAGAGAAGGTTGTTCAGAAATCAGTAATCAGTCCTCTACCGACGGTATTAACGAATGAGGAAATAGAGCAAATTCTTGAGGTAGCAAACAACCATAGAACTGGAGAATCTCCAGATACACGTTACTATACATTAGTGTTACTGCTGCTTAGCACTGGTATTAAAAAGGGTGAATGTTTGAACATCAGTCCTAACCATATCCAGGTTGAAAACCTTGAAAATCCTATCCTTTTTGTCCGCTACAAAAGTCCACAATACCGATATAAGGAGAGAAAAATTGATCTCCCTCAAGAATGGATTGAGGCATACGAAGAATATCAAAAGGCATACAATCTCACTGATCGCCTATTTCCATGGTCCCAGAGACGATTAGAATACTTGCTTGAAGATCTTAGCCGGGAGGCAGGGCTAGAAAAACATTTATCTTTTGATATGTGCCGATGGACTTGTGCATTACAAGATTGGAATTCAGGGATGGATCCTAACAAAATTCGTCAAAAACTTGGAATCTCTAAGGTTCAATGGCGGGAAGTTAGAATGAAATTGCACAGATTAAGTTCTTCTATTGAAGAATAAAATTACCTGTCATAGGCTGCAAATATCATTGCTTTTAACAGGCTTTAAAAACGAGCATAAAATCGAACTTCAAAACTTGCTTCTTTTAATCACTTTTATCTCTAAGACAGTTTTCGTCTTGGAAGTAACTTGAAATTTGTCCGAGATTTGATATCCAGGTATCCAAATAATTTCGTTATTCAGACAAATGATGGGCCAATTTTTTCTGGCACGCCTTGGTATCTTTTTGTTAATCATGTAATTTTTCAAGGAAATAGTTTTTCCTACCATTCCTAAGGGAACAAACCGATCCCCTATTAAGCGCTTTCTAATCTCAATTTGCTCTGGTTTGTTATCAAACCCCAGCCATGCAGTATAAATATCCTTATTATTTCTAATATTTTTAAACGAATCATGATCAAGCACATGTACAACTGCTGATATGGTCCAAATTTCCGAAAGATCAAGAGTACCAGGAATCTTCAATAAAATGGGGTAATCTTGTGAAACTTGTGGGTAGTTGCTTAAAGGCAGATTCGCATTCACGCGATAAAGAATGTAATTATCGCCCTCCAGACGAATCCATAACCCCATCCCGATCTCATCCTGAGAGGAGTTGGTTGGGCGTTCGATAAAATCGGATATTCGATTGATTATTTGGTAATTGATATCTGTTTCATGTTGTTGTATGTGATTAATTAATCTACGAAAAAGATGTCCTTTTATACTTGGTTCTAACTCAGCAATTCGGTGTTGATCAAGGACAACATAATCATTTTTGATATCCACTATGCTCCCTAACCATGCCTTGTCAACCATTGCATTGATAAAGTCCAAATCGTATTTTAGAGAAGAGGACATATTCCATATTCTATGTTTCAATCCCGGAATATAACTATCTAAATAAGGCACCAATTCATGTCGGATGCGGTTTCGGAAAAACGTTGTATCTGCGTTGCTTTTATCATAAATCGAGGCTAACCCTCGCCCACGAAGATAATCATCTATTTCGCTCCGCCAAGTGCTTAACAAAGGTCGAATGAGTGGTATCGTATCACTCCAAGGATTAGGTAATAATTTATGGCGTAACCCAACAAGACCATCCAAGCCAGCGCCCCGTATCAGATGCATGAGCACAGTTTCAACCTGATCATCTGCATTATGTCCAACCGCAACAGCCTGCGCATTAACCTCTTTTGCTGTAGCGAAAAGATGTTGATATCGAACTATCCTGGCAGCCTCCTCGATAGATAGTTTCCGTCGAGTGGCAAATGATCGAACATCTACTCTTTTACTGATCAAATCCACACCCTTTAATGATGTAAATTCTTTTACAAATTTCGCATCATCTTTAGATTCTAATCTCAGTCCATGATCAAGATGGAATGCAATGATAAAATATGGTAAACGAGTTAAAATGTCCAGCAAGCAAATACTATCTGGTCCTCCTGAAATTCCAACAACTATTTTATTAGTTGTGTTTAAATTACACTCTTGATGTAAAATAGATTTAACTTTGTTTAACATATAAAAATCATTATAGCCGATTCAAATAACTTTTCGAGAATTTGTATTCTACATTGAAAGATAAATATACTTGTGTTAAACTGATAAAAGGATCTGTTTAAATGGGAGTTAGTTATGGCTGAAAGATTATTAATCGTTGATGATGATATTGATACCCTCCGCTTAATTGGCTTAATGCTAGAAAGGCAAGGATATGAAATAATTGCAGCCAGTAATGGCGAACAAGCATTAACTATGGCAAGGGATGAATCACCAGACTTAATCATATTAGACGTGATGATGCCTGAACTCGATGGTTATGAAGTAGCGCGTAGATTGAGAACGGACGAACAAACTGAGACAATCCCCATCATTATGTTTACTGCTAAGAGCCAAATGGATGACCGGGTTACTGGTATTGAGGCAGGCGCAGATGCTTATTTAACTAAACCAACCCCACCCCGCGAACTATTTGCACATATCAAATCTATACTCGCTCGAAGAAAGAAGATCGAAAAAAGAATTGCTAAAACTCCCCAAATGGAAGGAAAGATTATTGGAATTATTAGCACCAGAGGAGGGATAGGTGTCTCTACAGTAGCCATTAACCTCGGCATTATGATTCACAAGCGGACTAAGGACAGTGTCATTGTGTCAGAATATCGTCCGGGATATGGCAAAATAAGCATGGACTTAGGCTTTGCAAATCCAAGAGGTCTGTCTTCATTATTAGAAAACCCAAGCACTCATCTTACCCAAAATGATGTAAAAAATGAACTAATAACCCATAGCAGTGGTATTCGTGTTCTCCTTGCATCTCCCCAACCCATGGATGGAAAATATCTTGGGGAACCAAATAGGTTTATAGATATAACAAAACATTTGAAAAAATTAGGGACCTATATCGTCCTAGATTTAGGTTCCTCTTTGAACCCAATAGCGTATAATGTGATTGAAATGTGCCATGCAATCATYGTTGKYCTTGATCCAAATCCGATAWCTGYAAACCAAACAAAAAAACTRGTCAACGACTTAMTWAAAATCGGCATCGGTAAKGAAAYYATTCATTTTGYAYTAGTGAACCGAATACGCTCAAGTATTCAACTAAACTTAACCCAGGTTCAAGAAGAATTAGGAYAYAAGATYACAACTGTTTTTACTCCTGCTCCTGAACTYGCTTATCAAGCAACAATAAATAATAATCCAATAGTRGTACAACAACCAGCGAGCATAACAGCGAATCAATTTGAAAATCTATCCGATCATATAATCAACTTCCTTGGTAATTGAATCAAGAGGTTTTAATTGCAAACAAAGTCTTTCCAAGATAATCTAAGAAGTCCTGATACCCTTTCTAGTATAAGGACGAAAATTACTAATGCAGCCAACCTAATAAGGCAATCAAAAAAAACCGTTGTCCTCACTGGTGCAGGTATTTCAACCCCCTCTGGTATTCCTGATTTCAGATCTGCTGGAAGCGGTCTTTGGACAAAATACCTGCCGATGGAAGTTGCTTCACTCAATATATTTCGCAGGAATCCAAAAAAGTTTTTTGCATGGTTGCGTCCACTAGCGTCTCACATGTTAACCGCTAATCCCAATCCTGCCCATTTGGCAATTGCTTTGCTAGAAAAAGAGGGATTCATCCATACACTAATTACCCAGAATATTGACATACTTCACCAAAAAGCAGGAACGAAAAATATCCTCGAGGTACACGGTACCTTAAATACACTTACTTGCACAGCCTGCTATCAACAATATTCTTCTGCGGATTTCCTTGCACCATATCTTGAATCCGGACAAATACCATTATGCCCGAATTGTGGTCATATTCTTAAACCCGATATTATCCTTTTTGAAGAACAGTTACCAATCCAAACCTGGTTGAAAGCAAAAGATGCAGCAGAAACTTGCGACCTCATGATTGTCGCAGGCTCTTCTCTCACAGTCGCCCCAACCGCAAGTTTACCAGTTTGGGCAATTGAACATCATGCTAAATTGATAATCATAAATCGGACAAATACTTATATTGACGTGCGCGCTGATATTGTTCTCACTGGAGATGTTGCTGATATAATCCCCTTAATTTCTAAAGAACTACTTAAAGATAATGAATAATCAATCAAAGGAAATTGAGCAATACAGAAAACTCATCGAAATCTCACGGGATTTGGCTTCAACATTAGATTTAAATATATTATTAAACAAGATCGTTCATGCAGCATCTGATATTTGTGAATCCGAAGCAGCATCAATTTTGCTATATGACGCCGCAAAGAATGTCCTCTTTTTCCAAGAGGCGACGAATATAGAAAAACCTCTAATGAAGGGTTTGGTCGTTCCTGTATCCGATAGCATCGCAGGATGGATCGTTCAAAACCAGGAACCAATTATCGTAAATGACACTAGCAAAGAAAGTCGCCATTTTTCAAAAATTGGACAACAAACACAATTCAAAACGAAATCGTTGCTTGGCGCCCCATTAATTTCAAAAACTCGTGTAGTAGGCGTTTTAGAGGCAATAAATAAAAAATTTGGTAAATTTACAAAAAACGACACTGATGTACTGATGACTTTAAGCGCACAGGCTGCTGTTGCGATTGAAACCTCTTGGCTATTTCAGCAATCGGATTTGATCTCTGAGTTCGTTCACGAGCTGCGCACGCCACTAGCATCGATCAATACTGCAGCCTATTTACTTACCAGAACATCAATCCCCAAGGACCAACAAGATCAAATGGTTGGTATCGTATATTCTGAAACAAAACGCCTATCTCAAATGGCTACTGATTTCTTAGACCTTGCGAGAATGGAATCAGGTAGAATTCAATTTGCTAAACAGCGCTTTCCACTCAACGATCTTACGGAGGAATGTATTGAATTAGTTAGAAGTCAAGCACAAGACAAAAAAATTAACTTAACGATGTCTACTTCTGCAGATGATTTGATCATAGAAGGTGATCGTGACAAAATAAAACAAGTCATTCTGAATCTATTAAGTAATGCTTTGAAATACAATCAACCCGGTGGCAAGATTCTCGTTCAGACAAAAAGCAAGGGTAACTTTGCCGAATTATCTATAACAGACACTGGCCCTGGTATTCCACAAGAACACTTAAATTATATTTTCAACAAATTCTTCAGGGTACCTGGGTTGGAAGAATACGCACAGGGAACAGGTTTGGGCTTATCAATTGCTAAACACATTATTGAAAGTCATGGGGGCATAATCGAAGTTGAAAGTAAAGTAAACCATGGAAGCACTTTCACAGTAACCATTCCAAAAGTATAAAAACTATTTAAAATTATTTTGAACTAGTTGGATCGATTAGAATTTTTAAAACCCCTGGAGAGCCTGCCTTTTCGAGTGCTTTAACGCCATCCGATAACTGGTATTTTCCATCAATCAGATCTATTGGGTTTACAACAGCATTTTCTAAAAGTTTTAACGCAGGGGCGAATGGCCCACAACGTGAGCCAATTAAAGTAATTTCATCGACAACCACAGAGGAAAGGTCAACATTCACACTCCCTTTATAAGTGCTTTTCAATATTATCTTTCCCCTTGGTCGCACAGCTCTTTTCGCAAGCAAAAACCCTTCAGGATTGCCTGTTGCATCAATCACAATATCAGCCATTCGAGGATGAATATCTTCAACTCCTATAGTCATTATTCCACGGTTTTTTAGCATTCTCCGCGCTCGATTTCTCCTGGCAACAACTTTTAATTCGCAACCGTTAACCATTATCGAGAATGCAATTAACATACCCAATCTTCCTGCCCCTATTAAAACCACTCGATCGCTCGGGTGGATATGAACCTGTTGATGTATTTCCATCGCTGCTGCTAATGGCTCGGTAAATACAGCCACATCGTTTGGAAGCGAAGGTGGAACTTCGTGAAGATTTTCAACGGGTAATGTACAATATTCAGCAAAAACACCATTGCGTCCCTTAATTCCAAGAACTGTTCGGTTTTCGCAATGAGTAGGACGTCCCGCTTTGCATGCTTCACATTCTCCACACACAGCATTAATTTCTCCTACAACCCTTTTTCCCTCCCACGCCGGATCTGTAGGTGCTTTAATAACCTGACCGACAAACTCATGACCCAATACGCCAAAAAATGGATAATACCCTTTGACAAGTTCAATATCTGTACTACACACCCCAGCCAATAGTACTTTTATCAAAGCCTCGCCATTCGTTAGTTCTGGGTCTGGTATATCATCCCTATATTTAAGTTCCCCTTTCTCTAGCCATAGACCCTTCATCTCAATCTCCATGGAAATTCGATGTATTTCGAATATCAGAATATCTCACCATAAGTTCTAGGGTAATACCTGTTAATAAACCCACAGATCCACCCACAAAGATAATGCCCCAATAACCTAATAATGAAAATGCCCATGCAAATCCATTAACCAAAATCCACCACCATGCTTGATACACTTGTTTCCTTAGCACTAACCATTGGAAAAAACCTATAGAAAGCCCGAGCATTATATTGGGAACCACACTGATATGCGGTGGAAGCACTAAAAGTATGATTAAACTACCAAACCCCCATCCTATGGCTGTCATGATAATCCATAACCAAGCATTGCTTAAACGTGTCCTTAAAATCAGCCATTGTAGAATACCCAATGCTATCCCAACGCCTAGGTCTCCAAAAAATAGCGATCCTATTATCCACCCCAATAATGACGCGAAGATCCATTGTACCCAAAAGAACCAATCAAATTTCCTACTCAGTTGTGTGCTTTTCATTGGTCTCCTGGAAAAAGCACCTATTGTTTATCAAGATCAGCAGTATCATTCTCGTCCTCCCATTCCTTTCTCATCCCAAGGACTTGATGAACATGAATAGGGCTCGTTTTTCCATGAACCTTGAGTTCGCCTAATGAACGCAAATCTGCGGATTCCCCTACTGCTGCTGTGACTGCAGGCCCTATATAGATCTTATTCGGTCTTGCTAAGGATTGAAGCCGAAAGGCAGTATTGACCACATCGCCTAAAACAGTGAGCTCCACCCTCTGACTAGATCCTATATATCCTATGACGACTTTCCCAGCATTGATACCCATGCCTACAGAGAATCCTTCATTGAAGTTAGACTGCGTGATTTCTAACCTGTCCAATATTGAAAGTGCAGCTCGGACAGATCTCTCCTCTGGTCTATTGCCTTGGTCTTTGACGAATCCAAAAACCGCAATCACGCCATCACCCTGGTATTTCACAACACCACCCCACTCGAACACAGCGTCAGTTACATCCTGATAATAATGATCAAGAATCTCTCCAAATGTTTTAGGATCAATTCTTTCTGCAAGACCCGTAGAGTTCTCAATATCTACAATCAATACCGCAGCATCACGTTCTTGTAATCCAGGTAAAGACCCGGTTCTTATGTAATCATTCAAAACAATCTCAACTTCTTTTGGAGCCAAGAAACGTTCAAAAAGTTGCCTGACTCTTTGTTCATTCTTAATTTTCTCGATAAGTTTTGTGCGTTGTATCGTTAATGCTGCCTGATGACTTATCGCAACCGCTAATTCCAAATCCCTTTGATCAAAGGGTCTGGAATCTGGTTCCGTTTTATATAAATAAATCAAAGCAATAACATCATCTCCTGCGAGAACAGGAGCACATAAAACGGAACGTATCTTCAGCAAAATAGTACTATCGCTTATCTCTCTCTTCTCACCTGTGCCAAGACCGGGTATTACTGTTGCGGTTTTCTTCTTGATCGTTGCTTTTGCTATCGATACCGGAAAACCCAGGTTTCTAATATTGCTAAATTCGTCTGCCAAAATCACCACGCACTTGTCTGCCCCCATTGCTTGTTTTAGTAAACTGGATACTTTTTTAAGTGCTGTCTCTATATCAACCACAGTATTCAATTGACGGGAAATTTCATACAATAATACTGAATTTTGATCTAGTGATTCTAGCAACAAATCCCTCGTTAGTTCTCGAGTACCCATATAACCTAACGAATATTCGTTGGTGTTCCGATTGTTAATATACAGAACAGTACCGCCTACTCGGATAATATCGCCTGATTCCAACCTCTGAGGTCTTGAAAGCCTTTCACGATTTATATAAGTTCCATTTGTGCTTCCCATATCGTATATCATAATCGCATCTGTTTCATCATCATAATGAATAACAGCATGCAATCGAGAAGCAGAAACATCTGGTAAAACGATATCGTTATCCGGCTTTCTCCCTATCGTATTTCTCCCCACTTTTAGAACATATTCTTCCGGAGCCTTACTCGGTGAACGAATAGTAAGGGTCCACATATTCTCGCTCATTTTGCTCCTTTGCGACCAAATTGTCGTTCAAGCAGGTCAACTGAAAGATGAATCATCGTTGGACGACCATGCGGGCATGTTCGGGGACTTTCACATTTTTCAAGATCAAGAAGTAACTGCTGTTGCTCAGCAGTAGATAGGGTTTGCCCCCCTTTGACAGCAACACTTTTACAAATCCTAGCAATAATTTTCGCTTCAATTTCGTTCTGGAGAGGTATTTCATCTTCTTCAAAATCCTCAACCAGAACACGAACTGCGGTTTCTGGCTGCATTCCAAATAACAAACTTGGTATTGCTCGAATAACATACGTGTTATGACCAAAGGGTTCAATGTCAAATCCCAATTTGTTAATTATCGATAATTTTTCTTGAATCTCGGCTGCTTCAGGCGCAGTTAATTGTATTGTAACAGGTTGCAATAATCTTTGAGAGGGAATAATCCCATTTTTTTGCTCGATAAATTTTTCAAATAATATTCTTTCATGTGCTGCATGTTGGTCAATCAAATATAAACCATCGGGCCCTTCGGCTACGATATATGTCGAAGCAATCTGACCAACCAGGCGAAGCAGAGGAGATCGCATTTTCTCGAACTCCTCTTGTCCGATACCACTCGAAGGAGAAGTGAATTTGTCACTTCCAGTACCTGGTTTGCCTACTCGACCTTGAAACCACCATGATGGTCCTATCAGGCTCTCATTTCCTAATAAACCCACACCCCCAGCAAAAGCGTCTCCCTTTCTGCCACTTGAATCCCAATTATTAATACTCGCCTCTGGAATTGGACTGCTAGCCAAGAGAGCCTTACGCACAGCACGCCCAACGCTACGAAATACCCTATCCTTTTCCCGAAAACGAACTTCATATTTTGTTGGATGGACGTTAATATCCACCATCTCGGTAGGCATCTCAAGGAAAATAACCCCAAAAGGATAGCGACCTACCATAAGCAAAGTGTGATAAGCATTAATCATTGATGTTACCAAAGCAATATCATGGATTGGACGTCCGTTTACAAAGATATGGATTCCTTTCCGATTAGAGCGGGTAACACTTGTTGGACTAATAAACCCCGATATCGAAATATCATCATCAATATTTAAGACTGGAATCAATTTCTTTGCATTTTCTATACCAAACAGATGAGATAGAACCTCGCGTTTATCTGCTCCCCCACTAGTTCTAAGTACGTCCTTTTTGTCATACCTTAAAGAAAAACGGATATCAGAATATACCAAAGCATATTTCGTGACCAACTCATTAATCAATCTTTTCTCTGTTCGATCGGATTTCAAGAATTTCAGTCTCGCTGGAACATTATAGAAAAGCTGTTCAACCTTAACAACGGTACCTCTTGGAACACCCACTTTCTGAAGTTCTCCGGCTTTTCCGCCCTCTACAACCAATTTTGAGCCAGTTTTTTCTTCTTCAAACCGCGAAGTAATTGTTGTCCGCGAAACTGAACATATTGAAGCCAAAGCCTCCCCACGAAATCCTAATGTGTGTATGCTGAATAAATCCGCCGCAGTAGTTAATTTACTTGTCGCATGCCTTGAAACAGCCAAAGGAATTTCGCTCGATGGTATTCCACAACCATCATCTGATACTTCAATAAGTTTCTTTCCTGCCTCTTCCAGTTTTATTTGGACAGAAGTCGCTCCAGCGTCAATTGAATTCTCAATCAATTCTTTGACAACCGAGGCTGGTCGTTCAACAACTTCTCCAGCAGCAATTTGCGATGCAACCTCATCATTAAGAATTCTAATCACCATAATTATTCCTTGTTTCAAGATTATACCCCGTCATTTTAACTTGCCAACAAAAATCGAAGAAATATTAGCTCATTAATCGCAAATTTTCAAATGTTTAAGATTAATCAGTTATACTTGCAATATGAAATTTGAGACAATCTTTTTTGATTTGGATGGAACTTTATATAGAAATGAAACGGGGTTGTGGCAAGCCATCAAAAACAGGATTGATCATTTCTTGCACGATAAAATGGGCTTTAAATGGGAAGATATTCCCAAGTTACGCCAAACATATTATAAAAAGTATGGGACAACCTTAAAGGGTTTACAGATTCACTACGCAATTGATCCAGATGAATATCTAAAGTATACACATGATCTTCCTTTAGAACAATACCTAAAAAAAGACCCTGAATTACACACATTATTAAAAACTTTGCCCCAAGAAAAATGGGTATTTACAAATTCCGACTCCAGCCATGTGAATCGAGTCCTTCGTATTGTGGGTATCGAAGATTGCTTTTCAGGTATCATAGACATTAATGCAACCGACTTTTATTGCAAACCTGATCCAATTGCTTTTCAAAAGGCTTTTGAGATTGCACATGTCAAAGATCTGTCCACATGTGTTTTTATCGATGATCTCATCGGAAATATCATAGAGGCTCAGAAAATGGGTATCTTCTCTATTTTCGTATGTGGTGAGATTCATCAAGAAAATGGTGCCCTACATCAAATCAGACATATCCATGAATTAAAATCCATCCCTGTATTATGGGATTAAGAAAAAAATAACACGATGGAAATAAGCAGAACAACAATCGTGATTTGTATCACGTTATTTATAGTCGTTGGATTTAATGCCTTATTGTATATCTCCCTTGTAAAACGGAAAAACACTGTTAGCCAAATAGATCTCTTGCGAAAAGCCGCAAAAAGGTCTCAAAACCCTTGGATAGAAGAAGAACAAAAACTTGAGGAATTATCCCGATTGGTTAAAGAATTCAAGAAAGAAGGACATAACAAACAGGAATAATCTTGAAAATGGGTAAAGTAATATCTATGACCGAGGGGACAAAATATGTAAAATCCGGAATGATGCTTGCGCTTGGCGGAATGACCTTGTACAGGCGACCGGTGGCATTCGTCAACGAACTTATCCGATCACACCATAGCACAGGATTGCCCAATCTCTTGACTTTACTTGCTTTTACTGCAAGCCTAGAAAGCGATCTTTTGGTTGGCTCTGGAATGATCTCAACCGTTAGATCGTGTTACTTTGGACTCGAATCCTTTGGTCTGGCACCAATGTTCACTTACTTCGCCAACCGGGGAGAAATCACCATTATCGAAGAAACTGAAGCAAGCATCGCTTCAGGCTTACGAGCAAAATTAGCAGGTATCGGCTTCATGCCTGCAAAAGCATGGATTGGTACTGACCTTCCAAAATTGAGACCAGACGTAAAAACAATCCGAGACCCCTATACGGGAGAAGAATTGATGGCGTTTCCTTCGATTGAGCCTGATATCGCAGTAATACACGCTATCAAAGCCGATACTGATGGAAATGCTATCATTGGGATGAACAAAGGAGTTGATGAGGAATTAACCCTTGCAGCCAAAACAGTGATTATTACCGCAGAGGAAATCGCCCCAAAGTTACCCAGAGCAGATTTAGTTGCTCCCCTTATCACTGCCGTAATTCACGCCCCTCATGGGGCTGCACCGACGTCTTGTTATCCACTCTATCCCATTAATGGTTTATCAATCCTCGAATATACAGAAAAAGTTCATGATCCTGAATCGTGGGAAAAATATATTCAGGAAAAACTCTTAAAATACTAACGATTTTCTATTATTATATTTACTTTTGTCTAATCTTATTATGGTAGTCTGAACCTTGGATTTAATAGTAAGATTATTTATACTTACGCGAGGTAATGCCTCAATTAGGAGAAATATAATGAAAAAAGCAACAATCATCATTGGGATAATACTTATCGCCCTTATCCTCTTAGCCGGGAGTTTCTCAGGCGGGGTAGTCATTGGGCGTTATTTACTTCCAGCCCATACCCAAGCGGTCTCTCAACAGGTTGAAAATACACAACAAACCAAAGAGACAGACGAACTATCTACGCAAGAGCAAACCGGTGAATTACCCAAAGAGCACCCCACGAACTCTCCCAAAATAGAACTAGGTGGATCCAACAACACGAAGGATCTTTTTTCTCCATTCTGGGAAGTATGGGATATTGTACATGATCAATATGTTGACCAACCCATTGATGATGTCAAAATGATGCGTGGAGCAATTCGCGGTATGCTTGAATCACTTGGTGACCAACACACTTCATATATGGATCCAGACCAATACCTCCAAGCGAATATTCCACTTGAAGGCGAGTATGAAGGAATTGGAGCATGGGTCGATCCAAACGCCGAATATTTAACAATCGTCAGCCCAATGCCTGGGTCACCTGCGGAAAAAGCAGGGTTACAACCAGGAGATGAGATTATAGCAGTAGATGGTGATGATGTTACTGGTATCGATGGCAATCTTGTCATTCGCAGAGTTCTCGGACCTGCAGGTAGCAAAGTTATCCTTACCATCCGACGCGAAGGGGTTAACAAACCATTTGACGTAGAAATCACTCGAGAAAACATTTCCATCCCAAGCGTGGAATACCATATGCTCGACAATAACATTGGCTACATACAATTACTTACTTTTGGAAGTGATACCAAGCAAGAATTGCATGATGCGATTAAAGATCTTATGAAGAACCATCCAGCAGGTTTAGTTTTTGATCTTCGCAATAATGGTGGTGGCTATTTAACGACCGCTGTAGATGTTGCCTCTGAATTCATTGACAAGGGTGTGATCTTATATGAACAATATGGAGATGGGCATAAGGACCAATATGATGCTAAACGAGGCGGGCTTGCAAAAGATATCCCTCTGGTCGTCCTCATTAACGAAGGCACCGCTTCCGCTTCTGAAATTGTTGCTGGCGCAATTCAGGACCACGAACGTGCTCCGCTCATCGGTGTAAAGTCTTATGGAAAAGGTTCTGTACAAAACTGGATACCTTTAAGCAATGATCAAGGCGCCGTTCGGGTAACTATTGCTCGATGGCTAACTCCTAATGGGCGCACAATTAATCAAATCGGTTTGGAGCCAGATTATTACATTGCTGTCTTCACACCAAAAATGATTGAGCAGGGGATTACCCCAGAAGAAGAAGGATTACAAGAAGGTCAATATGTGATTCTTACTCAAGAAGATATTGACCAGAAACGTGATCCACAATTAGAAAAAGCAATTGATGTTCTTCTTGGAGAAAAGTAATCAAGCATTTATAGAGGTGAATGATGGGTATCTTTCCATATATGGATGTAAATTACTTGATCATAATGCTTCCTGCATTCGTAATCACGATGCTGGCTCAATGGTATGTGAACTCTACTTACCGCAAATGGAGCCACGTACCTTCATACACAGGCTTGACTGGTTACGAAGCATCAGAACGATTAAAATCAACAGCGGGCTTATATAACATCCAAGTTGATAGTATTCAGGGTCGTCTTACGGACCATTACGATCCACGCTCAAAAACATTAAGGCTCTCTCCAGGTGTATATCAAAGCAATTCCGTCGCTGCTGTGGCAAT
>DUEG01000080.1 GCA_011176615.1 Anaerolineae bacterium
AAAAAGGCAGTATCAATGCCGTTTATGGAATCACAGTATCCGCTGTCTTCTATGTTTTCCGTTGTTTGCTTGGTTTGGATGTCCCAAATAATAGTGGTTGTCTCAAACCAATAACAATAATTGCGCCTGAAGGAACAGTCGTTAACGCGAAATCTCCCGCGGCAGTAGCAGCAGGCAACGTAGAAACATCTCAGCGCATCGTTGATATTTTATTTGGCGCCTTGGCAAAAGCAATGCCCGAAATAATTCCAGCAGCAAGCCAGGGAACAATGAACAACATTACGATAGGTGGTTTCGATCCATTCAGGAAAAGATATTTCGCTTATTACGAAACAATAGGCGGTGGAACCGGTGCTCTTTCTAATCGTGACGGTGTTGATGCAATCCATTCTCATATGACCAATACCCTTAACACTCCTATTGAAGCACTTGAGTATACTTTCCCATTCCAGGTTATGAAATATGAAATCAGGGAAAATTCCGGTGGTACGGGAAAATTTAACGGCGGGAACGGGATTATTCGGGAGATTAAGGTTTTATGCGATTCTGAAGCGACTTTATTGTCAGAAAGGCGAAAAACCTCTCCTTATGGTTTAAATGGGGGGAAATCCGGAAAGGAAGGTAAGAATCTTCTAATTCGCAATAATGAACAAATCCTTCTTCCAGGGAAATGTTCAATCTCTCTTCGTGCTAATGACATCATCCGTATCCATACACCTGGAGGCGGAGGGTTTGGCAAACCCTAGGAACGATTTTATTGTTTAATAAACAGTTCACAATTAAATAAATTAATTATTCAACATATTTCTTTCGAAATGCTTTATAACTGCCTACCCATGGCTTCCCCATTCTATGATTTTCGGAAACTTTCATAGTACTCAATTTACTACTGATTTCAGCCAGGCATCGCGTTATCGTATCCCAGTCTTTTTTTACAATTGCTTCGCGTATTAACGCTTTTTCCTTAATTACCCAAGCCCATTCTCTTCGAAATCGGTCGGCTTTTATCCAGTATTCCCGTTTCTCCCAAGCAGAAGCAGACCGCTCCACTGTTTCATCGATAAACTCAAGAGACAATAAAATGAATGCTAGCATATCCAAACCATCAGAATCGATAACTTGTTTTTTAGCAAGTCCTCGAATGGCAATTAAGATTCCTCGCATTGCTCGTTTTCTTTCCGTGCCAACTTTATTTGTATGAATAATCCTTACCAATATTCACTCCGTTATTATTAATCTTTTATATGTAATACTCATAAATTATAAACCATCATTGACTTGCCTTTTTCAATCACGTATAATTCCATCGTCGGGGAAGTGCTGGAATTGGCAGACAGGCGTGACTTAGGATCACGTGCCCTCGGGCGTGTGGGTTCGACCCCCACCTTCCCTACTTGCTAACCCTTGAATGTTATAGAGCCACTATTATATACCATCTCTATTCCTATGCAGTAAAGCAAAATATTCTACCTCACTGAGGTATCTTCAAGGAAAAACAAATTGAAAATTGATAAAGAACAACTCGAGGATCATCAAGTAAAACTCGTTGTGGAATTTGACTCAGAGATACTTGAAAGCGCAAAAAGAAAAGCGGCTAGAAACATTGCTAAAAAAACAAAAATACCAGGATTTCGTCCTGGCAAAGCACCTTATGGCGTCATTTTGAAACATGTTGGCGAAGCTACTATTTTAGATGATGCACTGGAAGATATTGTTAACCAAAAATATCCTGAAATTATAGAGAAAACGGAAATTAAACCTTATGGTGCTGGCACCCTAGAAAATGTATCCTCTTTAGATCCCTTAACATTAGAGTTTATTGTTCCGTTAGACGCCGAAGTAACTTTGGGTGATTATAAGTCATTACGCATAGCATTTGAACCCAAAGAAATTACGGATGATGATATCGAAGAGACAATACAAACACTGCAACAACAAAATGCAATTGTAGAAACTGTAGATCACGAAGCCAGAATTGACAATCTAGCAAGGATTACTTTGAGTAGTAAACCTGTTGGCGATGAACCAATAGATGATCAATACTTATATAAAGATTACCAGACAACGTTATTAATCCATAATGAGGAAGAAGATCCTTCCCAAGAATGGCCGTTTCCAGGTTTTTCAGCAAACCTTTTGGGTCTCAGCGCTGGTGAAGAAAAAACATTTACTCACAAGTTCGATGATGAATATCGAATAGAAGGATTACAAGGAAAAGAAATCTCATATAGCGTAAAAATTGAGGCAATTCAAACTCAAACACTACCAGAACTAAATGACGAATTTGCACAAACAGTTGGCGATTTCGAAACTTTCGACAAATTACGAGAAAATATTAAAAATAATTTAATTGCTCAGGCGGATCAAGAATATCTCCGGGGTTATGACCAATCCATCCTTGACACAATTATCGCTGACGCTGATATTAAATACCCTCCACAAATGCTTGAAAGAGAAATTGAAGATTATAAAAAGGGTTTGGAGAGAAGTTTAAGTCAACAAGGATTGAATTTTGATATTTACAAAAAAATACGAGAGATTGACGACGAATCATTTAACAAAGAAATAAAAGAAGCAAGCGAGAAGCGTTTGCAGCA
>DUEG01000081.1 GCA_011176615.1 Anaerolineae bacterium
CATATACATTTTTCCGGCTTGTGAGCTCTCTACTTCTGCGAGATAAAATAATTTTGTAAATTATTTGCTTATCGTGAAATAGTTCAGTGATGCCCATTCCGCTATCCTAATGCTTTTAACGTCTTACGCTTTTAGAATCATCACAATACTTCATGCATTCCAATCGCATCCCAAACACCATAACTATTAAATTATCCATTATGGTTAATAAAATTTCGACCTTTCAAGCATCAAAACTCCCTAACACAATGCCATTTGCATTCATGCTTAAATTCAAGTGTTTTCCTCATCGCCGCTCCGTCTTGTTGACCTATCCCCTGGTTTGTGGTTTAATCTCGCCTAACAACTACATACAAAGGCTATGATGGAAACGAGTACGCCCATTGTTAACTGGCAGCGAGTCCGGAAACTGGTGCGAGCCGGATCAGATACATAGGCAGAAAATCCTTCCGGAGCCACAATCTGAAATGCAAATGCAAATTAAGTGAGTCGGAGCCGCCATCCGTTACCATTAGCGCAGGTATAAACTTGTTATACACACTAAAGCAGGTCGTGCCTGAATGAGATGCCCACCAACGCGTGGGAATCGGGGTGGTACCGCGGGAATAACAAATTCTCGTCCCTGGCTGGGATGAGAATTTTTTTATTCATCCATTCGCCGCACTCATCCAAAATAACACTGAAACATCTTTTAGGAGCAGCAACATGCCAATCGAGCAAGTACCAAACAAGATCGATTTCATTGCTAAAGAACACGAGATTATGAAGTTCTGGGACGAAACCCAGGCATTTCAAAAAAACCGCAAACTACACCAGGGACAACCACCTTGGTCTTTTGTGGATGGTCCCATTACTGCTAACAACCCTATGGGTGTCCACCATGGCTGGGGACGCACTTACAAAGATGTCTACAACCGCTTTTGGACAATGCGAGGACGCGAATTGCGTTACCAGAACGGCTTCGATTGCCAGGGATTATGGGTGGAAGTAGAAGTTGAAAAAGAACTTGGCTTCAAATCCAAGAAAGATATCGAAGCCTATGGATTGGATAAATTTGTTCTGAAATGCAAGGAACGCGTTCTGCGA
The DNA here is from genome assembly GCA_011176615.1 of Anaerolineae bacterium. GTDB lineage: Bacteria > Chloroflexota > Anaerolineae > Anaerolineales > UBA11858 > G519. Next base: position 1,087 of record DUEG01000081.1, read on the forward strand.
TATGCCGCAGTCCAAACCGAACAATCCATGCGATTAGGTTATTGGATGGACTGGAACGACCCGGATAAATTACGCTGGTTGGCAGACAAACTTGCTGAAGATCCCACGCAAATCATTACAGTGGAAGGACCCAACGGTCCCGTAACGGATTCTGTTGAGCAGATCGTCGGGCATCTTGGTTTACCGGAATTAGGCGGCAGTTACTTTACTTTTTCCAATGAAAACAACTATATGATTTGGGCATTCATTAAAAAAACCTGGGAAAAAGGTTGGTTGTATCATGGCGCAGACGTAATGCCCTGGTGTCCGCGGTGTGCAACGGCAATAAGCCAGCATGAAATCGTCACAGATGGATACGCTGAATTGACCCATCGCAGTGTTACGTTACGTTTTCCTCTCCGCGGCAGAGAAAACGAATCCCTTCTGGTCTGGACGACCACACCTTGGACATTAACCAGTAATGTAGCCGCCGCAGTAGGACCTAAACTCACTTATGCAAAAGTAAGACAAGGGGATCAAATCTTCTATCTTTCAACTGGCACTTTACATATGTTACGCGGTGATTATGAAGTGCTTGGGGAATTGAAAGGTGTCGAGATGGAAGGCTGGACCTATGACGGACCTTTTGACGATTTAACTGCTGCTCACCAACCAGGCGGAGTTACTTACCTCAAAAAACTAATCAAGGATATCCACAAAAGCGCAGCGGAAGTACATCAGATCATCTTGTGGGATGAAGTTGGGGAAACCGAAGGTACAGGTATTGTTCATATTGCCCCTGGGTGTGGCGCTGAGGACTTTCACCTTGGTAGAGAGCGCAATTTCCCGCTCATCGCGCCTCTCAATGATGAGGGTTACTTCATTGAAGGATTTGATTGGATTACCGGCAAACATGTTTCCACAATCGCGGAAGAGATCTTTGCTGACCTCGAAAAGAAAGGCATTCTCTATCATGTCGAACCATACACACACCGCTACCCAACCTGCTGGCGGTGCAAGACAGAATTGGTATTTCGTCTTGTCGACGAATGGTTCATCAGCATGGGAGAAACTTACGATAAACCACGCGAAGAACTTACTAAAGAAGAGAAGGATCGCAGTTTACGTTATCAAATCATGGACGTTGTGGATCAAATCCGATGGATACCTGATTTTGGTCATGCGCGCGAGATGGATTGGCTGAAAAATATGCATGACTGGATGATTTCCAAGAAGCGATATTGGGGGCTTGCACTACCAATTTGGGTTTGTGAAGACTGTGGACATCATACCGTAATCGGGAGTGAATTCGAACTACAGGAACGCGCCATCGAGGGATGGGATGTGTTCGATGGGCATACGCCCCATCGCCCATATATAGACGCAGTAAAGATAAAATGTGATCAATGCGGGGGTACGATGCGCCGTATTCCTGATGTTGGCAATCCTTGGCTTGATGCTGGCATTGTTCCCTTTAGCACATTACAGTATCGAAACAATCCGGATTATTGGCGAAAATGGTACCCTGCGGATTGGATAAGCGAATCTTTTCCTGGTCAATTCCGCAACTGGTTCTACAGCCTGCTTGCAATGGCAACCGTTGTAGATAATAGTCCACCATTTTTAGAGAATTTCAGTTACGCTAGTTTACTGGCTGAAGACGGCAAAGAAATGCACAAATCATGGGGAAACGCAATCGAATTCAACGAAGCCGCCGACAAAATGGGTGTAGATGTGATGCGTTGGCTTTATTGCTCACAGAAACCCGAGAACAATTTACTCTTCGGTTACCAACGCGCAGAAGAAACACGGCGCCGATTTCTAATTCCATTATGGAATGTGTATAGTTTCTTTGCGACATATGCCAACCTAGATAAGTGGGAACCGCAAATCACACCATTTGACCCAGGTTCACCAGAAGGACCTACGCCCAGGAGTAACAATCCTCTCGACCTATGGATTCTAGCCCGATTAAATCAGGTTGTCGCTAACGTGACTAAAGCGCTAGAAGATTCAGATGCATTTGGAGCAACAATTACAGTAGAAAGCCTGATTGATGATCTTACGAATTGGTATGTAAGACGCTCTCGACGTAGATTCTGGAAAAGCGAGTATGATGAAGATAAGAACACAGCCTATGCAACGCTTTACCATGTGCTTATCAAATTGATTAAAACGCTCG
>DUEG01000082.1 GCA_011176615.1 Anaerolineae bacterium
AAGTACGTGTTTCAATCTTTTCTGGAATGGAAGCGGGAGCGATAGAACAATCCCTTTCAGGAGAATTTCTTGGTACAACCATTTACGCAGTAAAGAATGAGTAATAACATCCTAAATATTCGACCATAATCTGAGACATACATATAACCATGGAACCTCAATCCCAACCTCTCTCCATTTATATAGCGCTCGTAAAAGTGGCGGGGAAATTTCGTAAAGATATACCCATGCTACCCTTTGAACGTCAAGCCATTGCGGTTGGTGATGTTATTCTCCTAATCAGCGCAATACCTCTGCTATTGATTGGTTTAGTTTGGTTGGCTCTCTCATCGAATTGGCAAATATTCGTCTTGAACCCCCTCCCGTTATTAGTATTAATGATACTCATTCTTGTTTTTGACCGTTTCTCCTTCTTTATGATCACAGAAATTCGCCAGAACCGCTATGGAAGTTCTACGGGTTCGCTTGTCGAAGTAGTCGTCTGGATAGGGATATTTACATTTGGAATATCTGTCATATGGCTATTAGTGTTCTTGAAGATAATCAAATATTTCCTAGAACAAGAAAATTTCACGTCTCCCGCGGCTATTTGGCAACAAGCACGCACATTAGTTTATGAACTAGTCGAGCACCTCTTAATATTGCAGATTGCATTTTCTGTGTATCTGCAAATCGGAGGAGCAATTCCGATATCGGGATTATCCCTTCAAATAATAATATTTAGTTCGATTGCATTATTAACCCATTTTCTTCTTACCCTCGTTTTATGGCTGCCGTTTCTTGGTTACAACGTCTGGGTACAGCAAACACTCACAAAATCTTCGAACGCACAACCTATCATTCAATTCTTCTTGGTAGCAATGGGGCTGCCTTATCTCGCAAATCCTTTCAGCATCCTGGCTTCATTTCTTTATCAGGAATATGGGTTCTTTATTTTCCTTTATTTCATGATCGGGATAATAATCATCGCTTATCTCTCCAGAGCGCTCAGCTGGGCAGCAGAAAGTAGCAGACAGCAATCTCGGATGCTTGAGCGTCTCGAACAGCTAGATAGAGCGATCATTCTTTCATCGCCTGAGAATCGCGATCTTCCAAATATCATGGGAGAACACCTTCCAAATATGTTCCCATCAGGACGACTGCTCGTTTGGACATTCCCTGATAACATTCTTTACAAATATCCTGAATACTGGGAACCACAACTGGAAGAAATATGGCCCTGGTTACTCAAAGAGAATCATCATTATTCCTACCTTGCAAAAGAGATATTACCCTGGGAGAATAAAAAAACGATACACGATCCAGCGATCATCGTACCGATTCAGAAATTAGAAAATGGTCATGCCTTTGGAGGAATCTACTTAGAACTTCATACCCTCGCCCAACCCTGGGATAAGCGAGCGTTACAAAATATCTGCCCAGCTGTCCAGACGTTAGCCGCTCAAATTACTTCCGCTTATAATCAGAAACAGATTTACGAAAAAACAATAGACTACTATAGAATATCCGAAGAGATTAGACTCGCTGGCGAAATACAAGCCAGCCTGTTACCAACGACTTTACCTGATTTAGAAGGATGGCAGATATCCGTTGCGTTCCATCCAGCAAGAGAAACTTCCGGAGACTTCTTTGACATCATCCCTCTTGACGCTCATCGTGTTGGTCTCGTGATTGCTGATGTTCTCGACAAAGGCATCGGACCCGCTTTATATATGACTTTAAGTCGAACACTTATTCGTACTTATGCGACCGAATTTGAAGCACAACCGGATCTGGTTTTTTACGCTGTTAATGAACGCATTTTGCAAGACACGTCCGCAAACCTATTTGTCTCTACATTTTATGGGATCCTGGATACAGAAAATGGGGAGCTCACTTATGCCAATGCGGGGCATAATCCTCCTTATCTAATGTCAAAACACCAGTTATCAGATCCAATCGCCCTTGAACCCACTGGTATCCCAATTGGTATCGACGAAGCCACCTGGGAATATAAGCAAATTCAGATTAAAGATGAGGATACACTCGTTCTCTACACGGATGGTATCCCCGAAGCACAAAATAAAGAAGGCAAGTTATTCCAAGCAGAATCATTTATCGCTGTCATTAAACAAAACCTCAGCAAGTCTGCTGAGGAATTACAAAAAGCAATCCTAAATGCTGTATATGAATTTGTCGGCGATGCCCCTCAATCAGATGATATCACAATGATCGTACTTAAGCGAAACTGAAATAAATACCTCACACTCAGACCTTACCATCGCTTGAACATGGTTAATACATTCCCTTTAGATGCATCAGATTCAAAATTTACTTTATCCATAAGTTGGTGAATCAAATATAAACCCGCTCCTCGAGTTTTGAGTTCATCAATTGATACATCGCATTCTGGTTGAGGGATAGTATCAGGGTCGAAAGATTCACCCTGATCTCGGATGATGATTTTAATTCCTTCTTTTATTGGTTCAATACTTAAATCTATATCTCCTTTTCCTTCTCCTCCATACGCATGTTCAATGATATTGGTAAATGCCTCATCAACCGCGAGTCTGATTTGATAAACCTTAGCATCATCCATGCCTGCATTGGTCGCAATTTCTTTAATGAACTCACTTATCTTAGGTAAGCTCGTAAAATATCCGGGAAAACTTGCCGTAGGCATAACTGTATACAAAACTAAAAACTTCCTACTGCTGAAACAATATCGGGAAAGATCTTTACAAAATGTTTCACTCCTGCGAGGTCTAAAGATTTTAAGATATTATCACTGACATTTGTGATGACTAATTCACCATTCGCCTGTTTACAAGCCTTTTGCGCCTCAAGTATTACCCAAATCCCCCGACTCGCAACAAAATCCACACCGCTCATATCAAAGACAATGTTGTTCTTCCCATTTTCCAATACTTCTTTAAAAGCATTATCCAATTCTGGTGAAGTGTTTGCATCGATTCGCCCAGACATATTGACTACAGTACAGCGTTTATATTGCTTGGTATTAATATCCATCTATTTTCTCCTTATATTGAAAATATATACCTAATCTTTTCATCAGTTTCTTATCATTTCAGTGTATATGATAATTATAATCGACTGTTGGCGGAAGTATAACATGAAACAGAATCTCGCCCAAAACAACATAAATGCGTGTTTAACAAGATACACCACATGAATGAAATCGATTTTCAATTGGATGGAGTCCAGTTTTCAAGTTTAAACAGTCCACTTTTCAAGTTTGGATGACATTATTATTGGCTATTGTGTCATAGGTCAGCGATTATGTCACCCTGATGTATAATATCCTAACATCAAAGCACGTGTGATGGAAGGTGAGACGAACAATTTGTCCTTCGCCATCCTTTCACACCACCCCAATAAAAGCCAGAATATCCAATTCAACTCTCCA
>DUEG01000083.1 GCA_011176615.1 Anaerolineae bacterium
TGCAATTGCATAATAACACCGGGCTTTCACCGGATTTCCTTAAATGATTATTCCAACATTCTTAAGGATAGTAAAAATAAAACATATGTGAAACACCCCCTAGGGTGAATGTGACATAGATTAGATTAATCACCCCGCGGGGTGACAAATCTAATCTAAAATTTTTAATTCTTTGGCTTTGTTTAAGGCTTGTAACAAACTATTTACCCCCAATTTTTGATAAATTCGTTTTGTGTGCGTTTTCAAAGTATTTCGCGATATTGAAAGTTTTTCAGCCGCCTGCAAATAGGAAATTCCTGAGGAGAGACACTCTAACACCTCAATTTCACGCGGTGTTAATTGATCTGGATAATTGATTGATGAATAACCATTTCGTCTAAAACCCAAATGAATATTTTCTTGCAATTGGAGGATGAAAATCTGCTTATCAATATCCCCGATGTCAATTTCTTTCACTGCTTCCAATAACTCGCCTATTTTTTCGCCTTCATTTAAAAATACTTGCAGAAATCCTTCTTTAACTGCTAATTGAATGGAATCATAGAACACTTTGATGGCTTCCGTTTGGTGGTTTAATTTGTGCAACAAAATAGATTTGACAATCATCGCTTCAATTAAAAATTTTCCTCTTCCACCTTGCGACATGTCAAGTAACGCTTCGTCAATTATTTTTAAGCCTTTTTCTAACTCTTTTATGGCAAGATAATATCTAGCCGAAGTCACCCTGATAAAATCTGAGTAAATTTTTATCGGATTCTGGGAAACTCGATAAATCCCAACATAAGTATAACTTTCCAGGTCGAACAGGTATTGTCCATCCAATTCATCAAATTCAGATTCTTCAATCCATTTTTTAGTTTGTTCTCTTTGATAGGTGCAAAGCATAATATAAGCTTCCCATGCATTTATGATCTTTCGAGCATTTTTTGATGGAGATAATTTGCTCGTTATCGTTTTCATTTCTCGTATCAAGGCTAATGCCTGCTCGATATCCCCATTTGCAACTTGAATCTTTGCCAGTGTAGAGTAACCATCAATAATTGAATAAACATCTCCATGTTGAACAACGAGTTCAAGTCCTGTCTCAATATTTGTCTCAGCTGGACTCAATTGTCCACTCTGATACATCAACTCACCCATAACTAAATATGCAAGCTTTGCAAAGGGTAAATTCGCCCCGTACTTGACATCTAAGGCAATTGCTTTTTGGCAGGTGATCATGGCTAGTTTTAGTTTTCCGGTTTCCAGATAAGTCTTCGATAATGCCGTATAGACTATAAAAGATTGGAAAATAAAGCCGGCTTGTATGTCTAATTTCGAAACCTCGATATATTCATCAATCGCTTTTTGATAATTTCCAAGCGCGCGATCCAGGAAAGGAACTGCACCTGCAGCCAATGCACGCCATAGCATTCTGTCTTGAGGTAATAATTTATTGGTTAGATCAGCATACTTAAACGCATCAGACACTAAAAAGTAACCAGATGCATATACGATTGTTTTAATTGCGGCTAGTATGCCGTGATTGATAATTTCCCCGGAACTACACGTATTGAGTTCTTCTGGTAAAGGCCCAAGCAGATTTTCAGCATATCTTAACTGTTTATCTCTTTCGTCTAACCTGCCCATTTCGTGCAACATGAAGATTTTCACAATCTCTAATCTTGGCTTTTCCTCCAGATACGTTTTTGGAATTTTCTCAACCCAGGTAAGATAATTTCGAAATAATCCCTGTGCCATGATTTGATTCAACGATTTTTCAATTCGCTTAATCACCAAAACATAGTCTTCAATCGCAAAGGCGTGCTCAATACACTCTACTATCATTTCCTCGTTGGCAAACCAGTCAGATGCTTTCCTATGTAGATCCTCCATTAAAAATATTTGCGATTTTTCAAGACGTTTTCTTAATAATTCCGCAAAAAGATGATGGTATCTGTACCAGGTACGCGTTGTATCCAATGGAATGAGAAACAAGCCAGACCTTTCAAGTTTTTCAAGCATTATTTGACTGTTATTTACTCCAACAACACAATTACACAAAGGAGCGGTAAATTTTTTCAATATAGAAGTGGCTAACAAGAAATTTCTAATTTCTTCTGGTTGCTGTAGCAAAACCTCATCCAACAGGTAATCCGTAATATAGCGATTTTGGGCGGAGAAAACCGAAACATTTTCTGAGACATCTTCACTTGACTTCATTGATAGGACTGCCATCTGCAGCCCTGTAATCCAGCCTTCGGTTCGTTCGCAAAGCGTTCGAGCATCAACCTCCGTGATTTTTCCCCCTAGTTGACTTCTCAAATATGTGGTTGCCTCTTCCTGTGTAAAGCGCAAATCTCCAATCCCCAATTCAAATAAATCTCCCCGTGCCCGAAGCAGGGAGCAGGGAAACGGCATATTGGCTCTGCTAGCCAATAACATATGCATTTGTGCAGGTTGATGATCGGTCAAATTACACATAAGATTAATCACGCCTTGATCCTGGATATGATGAAAATCATCCAATATTAAGACAAATTCACTGGTATGTTCCGAAATCTCATTTAACCAGGCGTTAAGCATTTTGCTAACTGGAGGAGAACTCGGGGATCGTAATACGCCCAAAACGGCATTCCCCAAATCATCGTAGATACTTTGGACGCTCGAAATGATATAGGTGAGAAAACTAATGGGATTATTCTCGGTTGCATCTAATGAAAGCCAGGCAACTGGAAACTTGGTTTGGGTTACCCATTCTGCCAGAAGTGTGGTTTTCCCATATCCCGCAGGCGCTGATACCAACAACACCTTTTCCTTTATGTTTTTATTTACAAGCTCAATCAACCTTCGACGAGAGATATTGCTTTCTCGCAAAGGTGGAATGAAGAGTTTGGTTTTGAGGATTGTATCGGGCACCATTTTTTGTGTTCCGTATTTTAATTATAATCGGTATTCATGTATAGGCTGTTGATTCAGCTGGTAGTCCGTCAATCGTGAATCTCAGGGTAAAGACGTTTCAGTTTGATACGAGCATTGATGATAGAGAACCGCCAAATCCCAGATGAGCAGACCTTGCGCCAGGAAGTTCAAGCATGGGTCGATAACTACAACACCAGGGTTGATGCGCTTTGTCGCTTGCCGAAGCAGAATGATCATGCGCTCGATTATTGTGAATCCCTGCCAGAGAGGATGAACAGAATACCAATGACGAGGAAAGGACCGCCTGCAATCAGCACCGCTAAGCCCTTGTTATGACCAGCGGTGATAACAGCGTTGATGCTGTGCGCAAATGCAATGACGAGAAGCACGATACCACCAGGGATTTCATAGAACCAGGCAATCACGACACCAATGACCGAGCAGAAAATCGAGGCGGTCATGATGATTGACTCCGGGTCGTGAGGTAGGGCGGGCTCAGTGATGAGATTAACAATGACAATAAAGAACCAGAAGAACGCTATCAGTGATCCAAGGACTCGGGCAGCCCAGCGGAGGATTTTGTTTGTTTTATTATGGGAAAGGTTTTGGTTACTCATAGGCACGGAAAGTTCCTTTGTTATTGACTAATATATGAGCATTGCCTCAAAGCAGGCACTCGTGAAGAACCTCACATTAATTATAGTCTAGATTTGCATCTTCCGCGCCGCTTGATCCCTGCCAACGGTGTTTACAGGACTTTTTCTAAAGATAATCCTGAAGTCTTTGATGATCATCAAAATGCCTATTACCCCCGCGGCAGCATAAAGGAAATCAAATGGTGCACCGTTTAGAGCAAACGATAGCCCTACCGCTAGAGCATTTAGGGAAGCAATCACAATCAATGGCTTGTTGACTTTTGGAATACTTCCGATGAACAACCCAATCAGGAATATCGTCGTGGGGCATTCAGCCCCAAAGAGTACCATGCGGGGCCAGGTGAATCCGAGTGCAATCTCGAGTAAAGGGTAGATAAAGATTCCTGTCGCCATCAGCGTTATGGAAATCACCTTGAGATCAAGACGTTCAGGCAAGCGGATTTCAGTCCAATAGAAAATCATGTCCAAAACCAAGAAGAATGCGACTGCCCAGAGTGCCACGGCGCCCACCCAGGCTGATGCCGCGCCCATTTCGTTAATGCCAGACAGAATAGTGAACCCGGAATAAACATAAATCACTGCGAGGCTGCCAATCAATGCCCTGCTGCTTTTTTTTCCGGGTTTCCAATAGCAGTACAAGAGCAATGATATGACGAGCACAACAAATACCAAGGGGATGATGATTGCCCAAGCGCCCATTTCTGTATTTAGATCGCTTATACCTTGCAGTGTTCTTTCGACATCTTCTTTGCTGACCATGATAGTCCTCCGATAAATGATGATTAACCAATGCGAGAAACATCTTGCGCATGATAAACCAATTAGGAGGGTGAACCGCCTGTTGGTGACCATGCAAATGCCACGCTTTGATTATAGTACAGGTTTGAAATTTCGCTGAGGATGCTTGGAATTGAGTTGTTTGTTGAGGAATCTTGAGCAATAGACAACTGCGAGCAGCGTTTAAGACCTCCGAGGTCTGGAGGATGGGCTCCTTCCCTGGATGCAATGACGAGATGGTGAGTAAAAGATTTCTCCCGATGGTCGAAATGACAGGAGAGGTGGGTAGAAATAGCAGGAGGGTATGGAGCGAAATGACAGGAGAGAGGTAAAAATGATCAAGTTCTCACAACGCTGTTTCAGTGGATAACACCTGTCATGACTATTTTTCTATCATCGATATCTATATGTCATTGTCATTTTTATAAATTTTCACTTCTTTGTCATTTCGAGAGCAGCGAGAAATCTTGTTTTGTCGTGCAGGATTTCTCCCGTTGGTCGAAATGACAGGAGAGGGGATGGGTCTAGAGGACAGGAGAGGTGGACATAATAGTTTGTTGTCAAAAGATTTCTCCCGATGGTCGAAA
>DUEG01000084.1 GCA_011176615.1 Anaerolineae bacterium
ATTTCATCGAAGAGTTTAAGGGCACCTACTTTATCACCGAATTCAAGCAGCCCGCCTTCCATGGCGATGGCGATTGTGTTCCCCATTTCAATGGTATCCAAACCAAGGTCGTTACACTCTTTGGTCATCTTGGCTACATAATCGAGATCATCGATACCGCAGTTTGAGCCCAGTGCGAATGCCGTCTCGTATTCGATGGGTGAAGCGATGATACTACCATCTTTATCGGGATAAATATTCGAGCATTGAATGATGCACCCTGGATGGCAGGCGTGTCCGGCTTTTCCTGCGTGGCGTGTTTCAACCATTTCGGCGATCATTTCACCGGAGATTTTCGCTGCGCCTTCAAATTGTCCTGCGCTGAAGTTGCGCGAAGGTAAGCCGCCGGCTTCGTTGATGATATTCATCAGCACATCGGTGCCGTACAAATTCAATGCGCCGTCTTGCTTTGTCAAGTCGTGTGCCATGATGGCTGAGGTTAGTTTTTTGCGACCTTTCTTGAAGAGTTCCATATTGGCAATTTCCACGCCTGGCCCACCTTTATCATCGACAACGATGACCTTGATGCCGCGTGAGGCCATAACCGCACCCAGTCCGCCGCGCCCAGCGTAACGACCGGGATTGTTTTCTGGGTCATTGATGGAAATACCGGCATTGGTTAGTTTCATCTCGCCAACCGGACCGATACCAATCACAGCAGGTTTGTTGGGATATTTTTCCCAGCAAATTTTGTCGACTTCTTCCATCCCTTTGCCGAGAAGTTCACTGGCGTCTTCGAATTTGACCCCATCTTTTGAAATGTGAAGGGTATACCACTTACCATCTTTAGGGCTGCCCTCGATGATAATGGCGGCGAGTCCCAACTTGGCGATTTTCTGACTTGAAAGTCCACCAGAATTGGACTCTTTGATCGTGCCTGTCAGCGGACTTTTGGCGCCAAAGGATGTGCGCCCGCTGCTTGGGGCTGCGGGTGTTCCAGAAACCCACCCTGGTGCAATGACCAATTTATTATTGGGTCCCAAAGGATGGCAAGTTGGGTCAACTTCGTCGCTTACAATTGCAGAAGTCAAGCCTCGTCCACCCCAGCGAGCCCATTTTTCAGGTATATCCTTGTAGGTAGCTTTGAGCTCGTTCATGTTAATCCGAAGTATCTTTCTAGCCATGATAATTCTCCTTTTTTAGTGATTTATTCATTTTTAATTTAAAAAACGAGTATAAATTTACTCGTTTGTATACGTATTATGAACGGTTCCTCGATTATTTAAAGCAATTTCCAGATTCTTAGAAATAAAGGCGCCCTCGCGGTAGTGGTAAGGCCACATATAACCATTTGAGAATATCCCGACATGGTCATTGTCGTGGAGGGGTTCTTCAAGGGAAGCGTTTAACCCTGGCACATCACAAAGAACGGCATTGATAAAGACATAACTGATGTCATCTGGCGAGATATTGAAAGTTTTCAACAAATCCTTTATTTTTGCGGAATTATTAAGTTTTAATTTCGTTTGGGTAATAAGTCTTCCACCAGCAACACGGGCTAAAGGACCGTAGATAGCCAAATCTATTGTGATCATAATGTGTCAAGTATAAGTTGCAAAAGTTTTATATATATTTATATATTACCATAAAGTTCACAATTATGCCTAGCACAAGCCAGGTTTTTCTCTGAAATCCCCAATCACTCAATCATCATCTGCTAATTTAGAGATCAAAAGTATGTAGGGTATTAAGATGATTGAACTGACAAGATTATCTTCAACGTAAATCACCAGAAGATCCAAATCTGTTCAAGAAATAAAACTTCCAGCCATACAAGAATAATCAGATCCTGATATAATGTGTTTTTCCTTTTGAATATAGGAGGAGAGATTATGTCGAAATACTATGACTTACCTAAGGAAGCATTGGCAAGTATGTTAAAGCATTGTGCAACCGATCGTGAGGCCACCGAGGCCTTTTTTAACAACTTTCTATATGTTAAACATCTGTTTTCCGGAAACTATTCTATGGCTCTAGACCAAGGTATTGAATTGCTAGACACATTGCAAGGGATCGACAATGATGCATATCGTCAGGTGCATAAGGGGACTCCATATTACTGGTTAGGAACAGCAGCGTTTTTAATGCATGATTATCAAACAGCTATATTCTTTTATGATGCTGCACTTTCTGAGGACATACGAGCCGGCGCTCGTGCTGACAAAAATCCTACTCCGGCTATGCACTTTATTTTGTTGGAGGGTGAAAAACTTAAACAGGCAGCCAAATCCCTAGTCCAAGATTCCCAAGCTAGACTCCAAGCCCAAATACAAATATATAATGGAAGCCCTGGGCGGCCAAAAGATGTTCAAGATTTGACCGTGGAAAATCTTCGTGAGTATTTTCTTCGCCTAGCAATTTCACCAGATCGGGAGAATTGGAGCACCTTGTCAACCTCTCTGATTTCATTCCTGCTTGAATGGAATTACAGGAATACTCTCCTTGATTTGCGTGTGTCTCAAGGAACTTCTGAGCCATTCTTCACCCATTTGTTCAAGGGGTGTGTTTTATTCGAGAGCTTGTTGCGGTCCAATCCTGTTATTATCCCTCAGGGAAACAATCTTACCTTGATAAAGTACTTGCAAGCGTCGCGGGTGGAGCTAAACATTCCAAATGATATACCAATTGGTAATGCTGATCTTCCTACAATAATGAATGATTTAGAGACAGTAGATGACGATGTCAGACTTGAAACAGCGGTTCAATTTACTGGCAAATTGCGAAATTCGTTAGGGCATAACCTAGGCTGGCCCACTACGCTGAACAAAAAACTTTATCAACAACTTTTCCAAATGGTTTTCTCTTCTTGTCTACATGTTTTAGCATGCTTATATATCCCCAGAACTCCATAATAATTATCGTAATTCTACTGCATTGATATGAAATGTAATTCAGTAGCGAATACTCAATAGACTATCATCAAGGGGTTAGTGAGATTACACTTGTATCTTGTTAGCTACCAGTAGAGTAGAGATGAAAGGTTTATTGCATATTGGACAAAAACAAATCCTCGCCCATCTCTGCACTCACTCTAAAATCTAGTCAGTTCTCAATTGAAGATCATTATAGCTCCAAGCCTAATTTAGCAGAACTTTTCACAGAGGCAATAAAACTATCTGGTAAATCATCGTTTTGTTGACCATCACGCCGATAATTGACAGATGGTGGTTCAGAACCTTCAATCTGCATGAGTAAAAAATTCACTTTACTCAAGGCTTCCGTTAAATCACCTATCATAATGGATTCTGGATCATGCTCGTTTTTATCGAGTTTGAGTAGTGCGTCAGTTATAATTTGTCGGAGACTATAGCCTTTCGCTATCCAATCCTGAAGGATCAATAAAGTTTTTGCCTCTCGTAGATTATCATGGTTCAGTCGAAAGCTGATCACCTCACTCATAGCACTTTCAAAGCCTCGTACAACCGCCAAAGCTTCAATCCACCCCGCACATTCGCTAAGTGAATATCCTCAATATCATCTGCTAATTTAGAGATCAATAGTATGTAGGGTATTAAGATGATTGAATATATCTAAAAAGATTATTATCCTGCCACTGTTTGCGGTCTTTAAGTGACAGAAATCGATCATGACATGGGGAGATTATTCCTTAACTTGGCACAGGTAGAAACCATCCTTACATTTTCTGTGTTCCCAATTTCCCTAGTGATAACACAAAAAACTCCCATTTCTGGGAGTTTCTGATGACCCCAGCAGGACTCGAACCTGCAACCTAACGATTAAGAGTCGCTTGCTCTGCCAAATTGAGCTATGGGGCCATATTGCGCTCGAATTATACCTTAAAGAATAGGCAAGTCAACTTTCAAAGGGTAAAACGCCATCTATTCGATATGATTACTAAAGGATAATGACGTGTCAAAAAGGGTTTCGTGCTTCACGTCGTATAGGGTATACTAATTTGTGAGCGCCTCTATTTTATGAACAAAGAGTTATATATACTCAAGACTAGATGCGAAGGATCGAATTGATTATGAGCCTGCAGGAAGAAAAAGAACGATGGGAACGTGAAACACTGAAGCCGCTTCTGGATCGCTTTCCTGAGAGGAAGAAGGATTTTTATACAACCTCCGGGATTCTCCTTCCAAGGTTTTTATTACCTTTAGACAACGATATAGCCTATCTCGAGAAGCTTGGATTCCCCGGGGAATACCCGTATACCCGCGGCGTGCAGCCGACCATGTATCGCGGGCGTTTATGGACAATGCGCCAATATGCCGGTTATGCAAGCGCAGAGGAATCAAACAGACGTTACCGCTACCTGCTTGAGCAAGGACAAACCGGTCTTTCGGTCGCCTTTGATTTGCCAACACAAATTGGCTATGATGCAGATGACCCCTTGGCTTTGGGAGAAGTGGGTAAAGTGGGCGTTTCAATCTCCTCTTTGGATGATATGCAAATGCTCTTTCGGGATATTCCGCTGGATAAGGTTTCCACCAGCATGACCATTAACGCGCCAGCGGCGATTCTCCTGGCAATGTATATCGCGGTGGCAAAGAAACAGGGTGTGGAGATCAGTAAATTGAACGGGACGATACAGAACGATATACTGAAAGAATATATCGCTCGCGGCACGTATATATTTCCTCCCAAACCTTCCATGCGCTTGATTACAGATGTGTTTCAATATTGCCAGGAGGAGGTTCCCCATTGGAATACGATCAGTATCTCTGGGTATCATATCCGCGAGGCAGGCTCAACTGCGGTACAGGAAGTTGCTTTTACCCTCGCAAATGGCATTGCTTACGTTCAGGCGGCGTTGGATGCAGGTCTGGATGTGGATAAATTTGCAAGGCAGTTATCGTTTTTCTTCAATGCCCATAACGACTTTTTGGAGGAGATAGCCAAATTCCGCGCAGCCCGTCGCCTTTGGGCTCGTATCATGCGTGAGCGATTCGGGGCACAGAAACAGCGCTCATGGATGTTGCGCTTCCACACACAGACTGCAGGTTCCACACTGACTGCTCAACAGCCGGAGAACAACGTTGTGCGGGTGACTCTCCAAGCCTTGGCAGCAGTATTAGGCGGCACACAATCATTGCACACAAACAGCATGGATGAGGCATTATGGTTGCCCACGGAAAAATCAGTCCGCGTTGCCTTGCGAACCCAGCAAATCATCGCTTATGAGTCGGGTGTGGCGGATACAGTTGACCCGTTAGGAGGATCTTATCTTATCGAACACCTTACAGACGAAATTGAAAAGCGGGCTCAAGCATATATAGACAGAATCGATGAATTGGGCGGCGCATTGGCTGCAATTGAACAAGGCTATCTCCAACGCGAGATTCAGGATGCGGCTTATTCTTACCAGAGAGCCATTGAGCATGGTGACCAAGTTGTTGTGGGGGTGAATGTTTATCAACAAGATAAACAGATTGAACTTGAGCAATTAAAAATGGATCCAACGATTGAGGCGAACCAGCATCAGCACCTTGCGAGCATTCGGCAGCGGCGTGATGCTCGGCGTGTAACCGAACTACTTACGCATTTGGAATCGGCTGCTAAAGGAGGAAATAATCTCCTGCCGCTTTTTGTTACTTGTGTTGAGAACGATATTACCTTAGGTGAGATTTGTGGGGTACTGCGGAACGTATGGGGTGAATACCAACCCCCAAATTGGATTTAGAGGAATTCTTTATGATGAAGATTAAACGCATAAATCATATTGCGATTGTCGTGGACGATTTTGAATCAGCGCTGACTTTCTGGCGGGATGCTCTTGGTTTAGAGATTCAAAAGGTGGAAGAGGTCCCAGAGCAACAGGTCTCAATCGCTTTTATTCCACTAGGAGAGACCGAAATTGAGTTGGTCAAACCGACTGCTAATGACTCGGGGATTTATAAATATTTACAAAAGCACGGACCTGGAATGCATCATATCTGTTTAGAGGTAGAGGACATCGAGGCTGTCTTGGCGAGTCTGAGGGCGAAGCACATACGTTTGGTCGATGAAGAGCCATTAATTTCAAAAGGCGGAATGAAATACGCATTCATTCATCCTAAAAGTACGCATGGTGTCTTAGTGGAGTTATATGAACAACCAACAATTTAGATTAAATTCGCTTAACGGTAAAGAGTTATAGATTCACTATCTGGATCGCTTTGTTCCACATTGGGGGAATTTAATGCTGTGCTGCTTGTGTAAGACTTTATAACAATTATCTATTATCTCGTTCATCAAGTTTGTTCTGTAGTACCCCCAATTAAGACCATTTGTAAATAATCGCGATTAGATGAGTACAAATTAGATATTTGTCGCCCACCTTGGTTGGCGCCCTTGACAAGATTATATGTCAGTATTAATATTTTATTGAAAAAGATTTTCAATAAAGTTTCATTAGCATCTTTGTCTTTGGTGTAAATGCGACTGTGCTTCCGTCGGCATATTAGATGTCAGGTCAATCAAAAACAGCGCTATATGCGAGGAGATCAGATAAGTGGCTGAGAGCGGAAGCAAACGGGAAATTTTATAATTAAGCGTGACTATAAAACGGTGCGTATATGAAGGTTACTATTATTTATGATAATACTGCTTTCAGAAAGGATCTTCAATCTGATTGGGGTTTTTCTGCATTAGTAGAAGGGGAAGATATCCCCAAAATATTGTTTGACACCGGAGCAAATGGGGATATTTTGCTCAGTAATATGGAAAAGTTAAATATAAATCCGGCTTCAATTGATGAGGTTTTTATTTCCCATGCTCATGCTGATCATACCGGAGGGCTAACGAAGTTTTTAGAGGTTAACCAAAAGGTTAAGATTATTATTCCCTTTGCTTCCCGTCATTTAAGGAAGAGAGGAGCAGTTCAAATTACTGAGCCGGTCAAAATTCACGAAAATGTGTTTTCTACAGGAAAACTGGATGGTATAGAACAAAGTATGGGCGTTGAAACCGAAAAAGGAATAGTTTTAATTGTTGGCTGTTCCCATCCTAAAATGTCTCATATTTTAAAGGCTGCCCGGCAATTTGGTGAAATTTACGGCATCATTGGGGGCTTGCATGGATTCAACGAATATCACTTGTTTGAAGATTTAGAACTAATTTGTCCTACTCACTGCACGCAACATAAAATGGAACTAAAAGGGTTGTATCCTCAAAAATATATCGAAGGAGGCGCCGGAAGAATTATTGAAATTTAGAGACCAGACGTGTAAGAGAGTGAAAGAGAAGAGAAACCCAGGCAACAAGGATGTTACGTGAACAAGACAAAGAAAGTCTCTGATAATCTGGATTAGACACAGAAAAAAGACCAAGGAGATATTTTTAAAAGTGGCGAATGGTTGGATAACCATCCCTAGCGATAACAGGGTTGATGTTTATGGCGAATTTCATCAAATTGCAAAAAGTAACGGATGGATACATTAAAACACAAACAGGAAAGGAGCGAGAGAAACAAATCGTATGTTTGAATCGGACACCTTTAAGTGGATAGCGGCGTTTGCTGTGCTCGCATCTGTGGTAAATGGATTAGGGATTTTTGCTATCTTCAAATATCGGGAATGGGCAGAGAAAGCAAAAACATACTTTATGTGCTTTGCAGCAGGAA
>DUEG01000085.1 GCA_011176615.1 Anaerolineae bacterium
GCCTATCTGTTATTAGAAGCAAACAATACAAATTTGAATGTTTCTAACTTTGATGATGGCTTGATCTATATTGGAACGCAATTCTGTTTTAACCATGATGTGCCAAAATGTGAAAGTTGCCCAATTCGGGACATCTGTGATGGATATAAGCATAAACACTCGTTCATTGATGACGTTCGTACATAGGGTAGAAAATGAAAAAAGATCGATTAGATATAGTGCTGGTTTCTCGTGGTCTTATTTCTAGTCGTGCAATTTCCCAACGCATAATCATGGCTGGACAAGTACGTGTGGATGGCGAAGTTGTGTTTAAGCCCTCTACTAGAGTAAATTTGAATTGCCAAGTTGAAATAAAGCAGTTGCCACGTTTTGTTTCACGGGGAGGAGAAAAACTAGAAGCAGCATTACACTCTTTTGATGTAAATGTAGATGGGGCTGTCTGTGCGGATGTAGGCGCTTCTACGGGTGGATTTACGGATTGTTTATTACAGCATGGGGCAGCAAAAGTATATGCGATTGATGTTGGACACGGTATTTTGCATTGGAAAATTCGCCGAGACAACCGGGTTATTGTCATGGAAAAGACAAATGCTCGTTATCTTGATCAGTTACTCGAGCCAGTAAATCTAATCACAATTGATGCCGCTTTCATTTCGCTGAAAGTTCTTTTGCCGGTCGTGAGAAAATGGCTTCCTAAGAACGGGGGTAATCTCATTATCTTGATCAAACCACAATTTGAAGCCGGGAGGCGTGATGCAGCGCGTGGTAAAGGGGTGATCCGAGACGAGAAAATCCATCGTCAAATATTGTTGGACATACTCTCATTTGCAGTTGAAGAAAAATATAAAGTCTTGGGATTGATACGTTCTCCTTTGTTAGGGCCAAAAGGGAATATTGAATTCCTGGGTTGGTTACAGTATCCATCTAATGGAGAAACCGATTGGCAAACTTTTGTCGATGGGTTAATACCGAATTTAGAATCACAATAATGGTGTGGTTTCTAAAATTTATGAATCATCTGAAAGTGCATGTTTCCAGTTTGAAAAGTATAGAAATTGATTTATATTCTGCCCTTGGCACAATAACTAATGAAAATCGAGTATACTACTCTGCGCTATGTCTTTGAAAAATATACGTAATTTCTCTATTATTGCTCATATAGACCATGGGAAATCCACCCTGGCTGACCGGTTGCTCCAGTTAACTGGCACAATCTCGGACCGTGAGATGACTGAACAGGTGCTGGATGATATGGAATTGGAACGCGAAAAGGGCGTAACAATAAAAGCATCTGCTGTGCGGATGGTTTACACAGCTGAAAATGGAGAAAAATACGAACTCAATTTAATCGATACCCCCGGGCATGTCGACTTTGGCTATGAAGTTAGTAGAGCATTGGCAGCGTGTGAGGGTGCCTTGCTCGTTGTTGATGCTTCCCAAGGTATGGAGGCACAAACTTTAGCGAATCTTTATCTGGCATTGGAAGCAGACCTTGAGATCATACCAGTTATCAATAAAATCGATTTAGCATCAGCAAGACCCGATGAGGTCGCAAACGAAATAGGCGCCTTGATGGGTGTACCGCCGGATCAGATTTTGAGAATTTCCGCAAAAGAGGGCATCAATGTAGAATCTGTCCTAGATGCGCTTGTCAATAAGATACCTCCACCAATAGGCAGTGATGAGGCTCCTTTACGAGCGTTGATATTTGATACGCACTATGATCCGTATAAAGGGGTAGTCGCTTATGTGCGCATCTTTGATGGCATGATAAAAGAAACGAATATGCTTCAGTTGATGGCGACAGGCGTGAAATTAAAACCTGTTGAGGTGGGTTTCTTCTCACCCTCGCTTTCTCCGACCAAAGTGCTTCATGTTGGCGATGTCGGTTATATTGCGACAGGTCTAAAAACTGTGCATGATTGCAGAGTGGGGGATACATTTACTACTGCCGAACACCCTGCGTTGGAAGCGCTTCCTGGGTACAAAAAAGTTAAACCCATGGTCTTTGCAGGGGTATATCCAGTCGAAGGGGAAGAATATGCTGACCTTAAGGATGCATTAGAGAAATTACAATTAAATGATGCTTCCCTTATTTTCGAACCTGAAACATCTCAAGCGTTGAATTTTGGATTCCGTTGTGGATTCCTAGGAATGTTCCATATGGAGATCATCCAAGAAAGATTGGAACGTGAATACGATTTGGATATCATCATCACTTCGCCATCAGTGGAATATGAGATTCTAAAAAGGGATGGAACTGTTGTGAGGATTGATTCCCCTGCTAAATTACCTAATGAAGGGGAAATCGCAGAAATAAGAGAACCGTGGATGAAGATCCAGATTTTCACACCAACGGATTATTACGGTACAGTCATGGATCTTGTTACAAAGCGCAGAGGCGTATTTGTGAGTCAAGATTATCCTACCTCTACAAGAGTGCAATTAAACTACGAGATACCACTTTCAGAGATTATTGTGGATTTCTTCGACCAATTAAAGTCCCGCACAAAGGGGTATGCATCCTTGGATTACCAATTCTACGAATATCGACCTGATGACTTGGTCAAATTAGAAGTGCTAATCAATATGGAACCGGTAGATGCTCTGGCGATGATCGTTCACCGTGACAATGCATATCGAATTGGGCAAGCCTTAGTTTCGAAACTTAAGAAGTTAATTCCTCGTCAACTTTTTGCTGTTCCTGTTCAAGCATCTGCGGGAGGGCGGGTAATCTCACGGGCGAATGTAAAAGCACTTCGGAAGGATGTGCTTGCTAAATGTTATGGTGGTGATGTCACCCGTAAGAAAAAATTATTAGAGAAACAAAAGCGTGGAAAAAAAAGGATGAAGAAAATCGGACGAGTAGAAATTCCACAAGAAGCCTTTTTGGCAGTTTTGCGCCTGAGGGACGATTGACATGGCATCCAAGGCTTCATCAAAAGGTGAAATATTGCGGTTGATTTCAGGTTTGATCATCAGTCTTGGCGCGATTGGGTTGATCTTTCTGGTAGTGGATGTGCATGAAGTTGGAATTGCCTTGAAAGATGCGAATCTTTTGCTCTTGCTATTTGCTGTACCTATATACGTGATTTCATTTGGGGCGCGTGCGATGGGATGGAGATCACTATTAAAGAAGGAAGTTCCTTTTCGCAGAGTTTTTTTGGTCATGAACGTGGGATATCTTCTTAACAACATTTTGCCATTTCGCATGGGCGAAATCGGACGCACAATCTTGTTGGGAAGAACACATGGTTATTTGCGTGTATTAGCGACGATTATCATGGAACGCTCTTTTGATTTGATCTTTGCTGCAAGTTTATTGTTGGGCACCCTGCCTTTTGCTTTGACAGGAAATCAGATGCAGGCGAGAATGACGGGATTCATTGTTGGAGGATTTGTTGTGATCGCCTTTCTCCTTTTGTACCTGGTTGTCCGTTTCCCATTAAGTGTTAAAAGAATTATCGAGCGGATATTTGTTAGACGAGCGGACATCGTAAAAATACTCCATGAAAAACTAGAGTCCGTATTGCAAGGGTTATCAGTTTTATCAAATCTTAAGAGATTTATGATTGTTTTAAGTTGGATGGGGTTGGGTTGGGCTCTTGCGATTTTGGTGCAATATATTGTTCTTAAATCGGTTGTGCCCCAAGCAGAAATCGCATGGGCTGCATTCGTGCTTGCTTCCTCATCATTAGGTGTCGCTATTCCATCCTCTCCAGCATATGTGGGCGTATTCGAAGGGGTAGTGATTGGTGCCTTGGCATTTTTTAAAGTCGAAACGTCCCAAGCATTGGCTTTTGCTTTGATTTACCATATGATGTATATTGCTGTGACTGGCTTGTTTGGTGTGATTGGTTTGGCGAAAGAGGGACAGAATCTGGGATTATTATATAGACAGATTCGGGAAAGAAGATTTGGAAAAGGAGCGTAAACAAGGATTGTATTATGGCGAAACATTATCTTATTACGGGTGGTGCTGGGTTCATCGGTTCGAATTATGTATCTCGTTTGCTTGCAAAAGGTGAACAAGTAACAGTATTTGATAATCTATCCCGAAAAGGTGCTGAGAAGAACATTAATTGGCTACGTAATCTTTATGGCGAAACCGCTTTCAAACTTATTCGTGGCGATTTGCGAGATACAAAATTGCTCACAGAAACTGCTAGGGATGTCGATGTGATTGTACATCTTGCTGGTCAAGTTGCGGTTACAACCTCAGTTACGAATCCTCGGCAAGATTTTGAGGACAATGCATTAGGTACATTTAACGCTCTAGAAGCAGCGAGGGCTTCCCATAAAAACCCTGTCTTCCTATTTGCTTCTACGAACAAGGTTTACGGCGGTATGGAAGAAACCGGTGTTAAAGAATACAAAACACGTTATATGTACGAAAATCTCCCTAATGGCGTTCCGGAAACACAACCATTAGATTTTCATTCTCCCTATGGATGTTCAAAAGGAACGGGGGATCAATATGTAAGAGATTATTATCGTATCTATGGATTGCCTACCGTTGTCTTTCGTCAAAGTTGTATATATGGACCTCGCCAATTTGGCATCGAGGACCAAGGTTGGATCGCATGGTTTGCGATTGCGAGTGTCCTCGATCGTCCCATCACGATTTATGGAAATGGGAAACAAGTTCGGGATGTGCTATATGTAGATGATCTTTTAAATGCATATGATTCAGCAATTGAGAAAATAGATCAGTGTGCTGGTGAGGTCTATAACGTTGGTGGAGGGATCCAGAACACCTTATCTGTTTGGTTGGAATTTGGGCCCATCCTTGAGAGGCTGTTAGGGAGAAAGATACCCGTATCGTGGAGTGATTGGCGTCCAGGGGATCAACATGTATATGTTTCAGATATTCGTAAGGTTGCACAATCGCTCGATTGGGAGCCAAGAGTTGGGGTTGAAGACGGGATTGCAAAGTTGGTTGAATGGGTCAAGGCGAATCGGAATCTATTCCTTTCGTAACGTGTGTTGCGAGTATAAAGATAAATGGAATAAATATCCAATGCTTTAA
>DUEG01000086.1 GCA_011176615.1 Anaerolineae bacterium
AGACGTGACATGTCACGTCTCTACAATGATTCAACCTATCATCTGTGTGGATAACGACAAAGTTATCAATTGTTTATGGTTCAGGGCGAGTAACAATGCCATTCAGGAGTATCGTATTTGTGGATTGCGGCGAAGTTTCAATGCACTTTAATCTGTTGATGATCAATTTTGAGGTTTGATGTGGATTGGCAAAAGAAGATTCTTGAGTAGTCGATGATCGTATGTAAAATCAAGAGAGAGTTCACATTTTCCCTCTTCATTGTCAGGGATATCGAAAGGAATCATGTTAAATTCGGTGGTTGTATCCTCTTCTTGATCTAATTTTACGTCTAAAGCGGCTGGGGTAAAGTGCACATACGCTGAAGAGGGCAAAATATTTAAGAATGGGAAAGTATCGGAGGTTGGCAGGTTAAGTTTAAACCAAGTTACCTGCTCTAGAATAGAAAGATTGTCGGTGTGTTTTTGTTTTTGGAAGCCGATCCGGATGGTGTAACTTTCATTGAGGTGCAGATTAGATTTATATTCTATTCGTCCGAACCAGTGGGTTTCCGGTTCTGTATCTTTATCAGCCTCGGGTTGTGCTGGTTGTTCGAAAATCTGTGCGGGTGGTACTGATTCCCGGCTTTCATTTTCCATGGTTGCTAAAGTAGGTGATTCGCCCCCTTTCACTTCAGGGGCGGAAGAAATCTCCCGCTCGAGAGGTGTTTCCTCGGTTGTAGGAATAATCTCCTCTGTGTCTATTTCAGTGGCAAGTGTCGATAGTTCGGTTTTTTCTGTTTTCGTTGTGGAAGATAATTCTTCATATTCGACAGACAAATCATCGGTTTCATTAATGTTCTTCTTCTCTTCCTCTGGAGATGGCTCTTGCTCTAGAAATTGAAAAGATTCGGTTTGGATAAACTCATCCAGATCAGCAAGATCGATGACTATAATGTTGTCGAGATTGAATAAATCATCCTCGATTTTTGGAGATTCTTCTTCGGCTGCGGTTTGCTGTTTTGGAATGGATTCTTTCCCTTCTTTGTCTTCTTCAATGGGTGTTGGTCTGGTAGTGGATTCCTCAGAGGCTAGGATTGATACCTTGGATTGCGAGGTGGTTGGGTAGGCTGGTTCTTTAGGGGGAAAAGGTGCCTGCGCAGGCGATGGTGGCGCCCACGTTTTAGTCCTCATAGCATGCGTGTAGGCGTTAAGAAATTCCATTGCACTGGAAAAGCGCTTTGAGGGATCAGCCAGAAGAACGCGGAGGACAACATCATCAAGGGCGGGATTGATTTCCGGGTTGAATAGGCTTGGAGGATCGGGCGTGCGGTTCTTCATTTCCCAGATGACACGTTCACGGATATCAAGAGAGTCTATTTGGACTTGGTTGCCTTGATAAGGATATACACCACCGCTGAGCATCTCGTATAGTACAACACCAAGAGCAAAGATATCAATGCGTAGATCTGATGAAATTCCAATATTTCCCTCGTTGTTCAATTCGGGTGCAGTATAAAAAGGAATTTCGGGACGGTATTTTTCTCCGATGATGGTGGGAAGACCAAAAGCGCCCAGGAATATATTGCTCTCACGACCGAGGAACACATTCTCGGAATTTATATCCCGATGGATAAAGTCTAAATAATGAGCGTAGCCTAGACTTTTGCAAAGGGGTTCTAAAATTTTGTGGGTTAATTCAGGATGGAAAGGTTTTGGATTGATCAGGATTGCTCGTTTGAGTGATATACAGACTGGAAGATCTGTGATGTAGAAAGCAGAATCTTCTGTTGTATAGAAATCACGGAAATGCAATATATTGGGGTGATTAATGTCTTTTAAAGCAGGCGCCTCGAGTTTGAAACGAGTGAGAAGGGCTTTGTCTTCAGAATATGGAGGGTTGATGACTGATAGGGAGACCATTTTTTGGGATGATTTATCCCATGCGGCATAGGTATTCGTGTAGTGTGTGCGCGTTAGATGTTTGCGGACCTCGAAGCGGTTTACGAAGATCTTTCCAATTTGCTCTTTCATCAGAACGCTGCCTCTCAATAATGCCATGCCCTTATGAGGAGAAGAAACCAATAAACAAATAGCAATTGATGATCGTTGTTCTTTTCACTTCTTACTATACACCAGAAAAGATAAAAAATCAATGTTACTAAGGTAACAGAAGAAGGCTATGATTGTTTTAATCATATTGGTTGTAAAAGAAGGGTAATGAAGAGAGGTGCGATATAATAGCAATACCATGCAGATACGCTCCAAATTGGTACTATTGATTATCTTGTTTTCACTTGCCCTAACTGTAAATTTACTTGCTTTGGGATATTTAGGAAAAGCAGCATTGGCTGTTTTTTCTGAAATGAATCAAATTCATCAAAAATTATCCAACGTTAACCATATGCAGGCGCAATTGCGAGGCGCCGAAGCAGCCATATACCGTTATCTAATGGAAGGTGTACCAGGGTTTGCTGAACAATTTGAAAACCATCTGGAGGATTTTTCGAAAGATATCCAAACATATGAAACGGGTTTGCCTTCCTCTAATTCTCAGATTGTTCTGAGTGAACTTCAACAGGCATATCGGAATTCGAGTGATATTGGAAAAAATCTCATTAATCTTCATGACGAGATAGTTCTTGATTTGGACGCATTGCATGAGAAGCAGGATTCTGTGGCATGGACGATTGAGCAAGTTATGGCGGTCCTTCCAAAGGAAAATGTCGTTGCTCAACAACAATTGACGGAGATGGATTATTTATTACCCGAGATTTCAATGGCTATCATGGATTATATGTTATATGCCAACGCTGCTTCTCGTGCTCACTATACTGAATTGATCATTGATTTCTATCGTGCCTATCGGGAATTTAATACTCATTTGGAGGCTGGTACAACAATCACTGAACCTTTTCAGATACTCCCGCTTTTTACAGAATTCCAAACTCTGGGCTCACAATTAATCAGTTTACGGGATCAACAGGAAGCCTTTTTTGCCAATTTTGCGCTCTTGATGTATCATACCAGTCAAGAGGTACTAGCGGGGCAGGTTCAAAAAGAAGTTGTTCAGAATCTTGCTGATGTACAAAATCGGGTATCCAAGGCATTAACAACTAGCATTGTCATTAGTTTCAGCACGGCTATTTTTGTGGTTTTGATAGCGGGCTTCATAACTTTGCCTTTAGAACGCAGGATGAATTTTGGGATTTCCGCCTTGGTACAAGGGGCGGACCGTGTTACGGCTGGGGACTATAGCAGCCATGTGCATGTTTCCGGGACAGATGAACTGCACAAATTAGCGGAATCATTTAACAAAATGATGACTGAAATACAAACTAGAGAAACACGGTTAACAGCAAGGCTCTCTGAATTGGAATCAATCCGTTTGATTAATTTAGAGATGACTCGGTCTCTAGAAATTCGGGATGTTTTAAATACAATTGCACAGAATGCGCTCAAATTGGTAAATGCTTCTGAAGTGCACATATCCATTGTTGAGGGGGACCGTTTTGTCCCTTCACTGATAGCAAATGCCTGGCGGGATGAAAACAATCATCCGTCGCCTCGAATGCCGAGACCTGATGGTTTAGTGGCTACTGTGGCGCGCACACAGAAACCGATCGTTATTAATATGGCACAGCACAATCCGAAATATTCCTCTTACGAAATTGAACAATGGGATGTTAAGGCTGTTGCTGCCTTTCCACTTAAGATTGATGAGACGTCGACGGGTGTGTTTTATCTTTCCTACGACGACCGTACAAGTTTTTCGGAAGATGAATTATGGATAATTGAATTACTTTCTGACCAGGCTAATATTGCTTTAAAGAATGCCAGACTATTTACTAATTTGTCAGAAAAGGAATTGCATCTAAAAAATATGGCACAGAAGTTGGTAAATGTCCAGGAGG
Organism: Anaerolineae bacterium; assembly: GCA_011176615.1. Lineage (GTDB taxonomy): Bacteria > Chloroflexota > Anaerolineae > Anaerolineales > UBA11858 > G519. The sequence goes on from DUEG01000086.1 coordinate 3,891, forward strand.
CTGAACGCAGATTGATTGGGCTAGACCTCCACGATGGATTAATGCAGTTGCTGCTAAGCACAAATATGCACCTGGATACCTTAACCTCGATTTTGCCCGACTTGGATAGTCAAGGAAGGGGAGAACTAATGCTAACCCACAATCGATTGAAAGATGCAATTGCAGAAGTTCGTCAGGTGGTTTCTGACCTACGCCCCGCTGAATTAGAAGAGGGAAACCTTGTTGAAGGATTACGGGAATATCTGATTCGAACTCGGGAGATGCGTCACTGGCAGATTGAGTTTAAAGCCGATCCGGCTGATATCAAGATTCATCCAGACGTGGAAATCGCATTATTTCGCATTGCTCAGGAAGCGCTCACTAATGCTTACAGACATGGCAAAGCGAGCAAAGTGTTGGTTCATCTTCATCAAAGGGAAGGCGCTGTTGTTTTGGAGGTGCAGGATTGGGGAAAGGGATTTGATTTGACACTACTATCGGATGATAAAGATCATTTAGGTTTAATTGGGATGAGGGAAAGGGCTGCGTTATTAGGCGGCACACTGAAAATTCAAAGCCAACCAGGGGAAGGGACGCGGATAGTAGTCCGAATTCCAAATCCTGAGAGACTAGAAGGTGAGCAATGAGTGCAAAAATTGAAAAGGTTAGGGTTATTATTGTGGACGATCATCCCATGGTGCGGGAAGGTTTGAGAAGTATGCTTAACACACCGGAAATCACCGTGGTGGGAGAAGTATCTTCTGGAGAAGAAGCATTGAGAATGATTGCAGATCGCACCCCGGATGTGGCTTTAGTGGACATTCGAATGCCAGACATGGACGGATTAGAACTAATTGAAGCCATACAAAAAACTGAGTTGCCCATAAAAACAATTATGGTGACTACTTACAAAAAAATATCCTATCTGCTTCGCGCTTTGGCTGCGGGCGCATCAGGATTTGTGCTTAAAGATATTTCTCGTGAAGAATTATTAGAAACTATCCATGCTGTTGCCACAGGTACATCTTATATCGATCATGGATTTCTACAGGATGTGATTCGCGATCTTGATGAAACCCGTCCGGATGTAGAGAAGGTAGTATTGGATTTGGTTGAACCGCTCACTCCCCGTGAGATGGATGTTTTGCGTTTGTTGGTAGAAGGTCTTTCCAATCGGGCAATTGCCCATGCTTTGGGCATTTCTCCTGGTACGGTAAAGGGTTACGTTCAAACAATATTTGAAAAACTGGTTGTTTCTGACCGGACGCAAGCAGCAGTAAAAGCGATACGCTCTGGATTGGTGCATTAACTACCTGGGCTTGATTTCTAATCCATTATCGCTCCCATTCGGAGGGGTAGAAACCCCCCATTTGGGAGTTTTTTAAATGGATAGGATTTGCTATGATATTAATATGGCGACAATATCATCAGAAAACCCTACACGAACTATTAATATAACAGATCCATCCCATATCTTAAGGATTATTCGTAAGATTGTGCTTTATATACTCTTGATTCTTGCGGTGGCATGGTCGGTGTTACCCTTGTTTTGGGTTTTTGTTTCCTCAATTAAGCCCGATTCAGAAACCTATGCATTTGAGCAAACAATCTTACCCCAGCATCCTACGCTTCAAAACTATGTAACCCTTTTCAAAGTTACTCGTTTTGGATTGTGGATGAGAAACAGCGCTGTCTTGTCTACTGGCACGACGGTGGTTGTTATTGCACTTTCTGCTATGGCGGCTTATGCGATGTCTCGTTTTCGCTACCGCTCTTTCGAGTGGCTAGGACGGTTGACATTGCTGGCTTATATGATGCCCCCGATTATTTTGGTTGTGCCTATATTTTTTGTGTTGTTTAAATTTGGATTAACCAATACACTTATGGGATTGTTGCTAGTTTACACTGGAATAAGGCTTCCGGTTGGGCTGTGGATGTTGCGCTCGTATTTCCAAGGGATTCCGATTGAACTTGAAGAAGCAGCGATGGTTGATGGCGCGACTCGCTTTCAAGCGTTTCGGAAAGTCATTTTACCCCAGGCTTTGCCGGGGATGATCTCTACCGGAATATTTGTGTTCAGCGTGACCTGGCAAGAATTTCTTTTCGCGTCGATTTTAATTTTTAATTCACAAAAACAAACCCTCAGCGCTGGGGTGGCTACATTTTTGTCCGAGGATTGGATTTATTCTTGGGGCGTTTTAATGGCAGCAGCAGTGATGATTAGTTTGCCATTGGTATTGCTGTATATCTTTTTACAACGATATCTTGTAGCAGGCTGGGGCTCTGGTGCTGTGAAAGGTTAAACAATATAACTTTGAGTTATTGACTTGGCGATTGAAATGGAGGAGGTGTTTATTGATCAATTTGGGTAAAAATATGTATATAGACAAGGATAGATTATATTGGAGGAGTTAAGTTATGAAAAAGCATAGAACAAAATGGTTTGTTTTAACGCTTGCGATTTTAGCATCCGTGCTACTTTCACAATGTACAACCCAAGAACCCAAAGAAATTGTCAAGACGGTCGTTGTGACCAAAGAAGTGGCTGGGGAAACGGTTGAAATCGTTAAGACGGTTATCGTGACGCAAGAAGTAGAAAAAGAAGCCCCACCAGCGGAAGAAACTGGGCCGCGCACTTTAACCTTTTTTACCACAGAAGCAGATCCACCTCAATTGGAGATTTTATCGGAAATCATTGATGAATACCATGAGGCACATCCAGATGTCTTCATCGATGTGGTCACTGGTACGCCTGCCACAAGGGGCGAACGTATTACAACTTTACTTGCAGCGGGTGCGGATGCCGGTATTTTCGAAATTGAAGCAGCCTTTACCCGGGATTGGGCAGATGCTGGTTATCTTTTACCTTTGAATGATATCTTTGAAGATATTGGCGGTGTTGATGAGTACGTTCCGGGGAGTTACTTTGAACTGAATGGCAATGTCTACGCTCTCCCATATGCCACGAGTGTGTATGGTCTCTGGTATCGCACTGACCTATTCGAGGAAGCCGGATTAGAACCCCCAACTAACTACTATGATTTGCTGGCAGCAGCGGAAACCCTTACCGATCCGCAGAAGGGTATCTATGGTATTTCAATCCCAGGCTCTACGAATGCTTCTGTTAACTTCTTTTCCACTTTTTTGTGGCAAAATTGTTTGGACTATTATACGCCGCAGGGTGATTTGATATTTGATAAACCAGAAGTATTGGAAGCAATTCAAAAATGGGTTGCACTAACCCAGTATGCCCCCCCTGGTTTCGAGAATTATTCCTGGGGAGATCAGATCACAGCATTCATCACTGGTCAAGCAGCGATGAGCGTTTACGCTGGTCGCCTTGGTATTCGTATGGTGGACCAGGCGCCACATCTGGAAAATATCATTGATATCACCCGCCTGCCCTGGCAATACGTAAAGTTAGGTCCTTATGTCACTTATGGATCTTGGAGTCGTATTGCTATTGCAGCAAACACGAAATATCCAGATACTGCTAAGGATTTTCTGAAGTTCCTCTTGTCTGGCGATCGTTTGGCACGCTATGATGCAACTGTCATCGGTCATATGGTTCCCCCAGTCAAATCGGTTGCCAAGATGCTTGAAAATTGGGATTCAGATTATGCTAGAAACCATGCGGATTGGCTCAACTTTTTCAATGAAAATGCGGCTTTTACCAACCACCCAGCAAACAACATGGGGTCGGTTGAGGGCTGTACATTCGAGAAGAAAGATTATGGTCCTCCATGGGGTGGTCCCATCTTTTCGAAAGGTGGAATCATAGACTTGATGTTCCAGTCCATCTACATTGGCGGCGAAGAGCCCGAATCTGCTTGGCAGGAAGCCATTACCCAAATGAAACAGGTTCAGCAAGAATGGCTAGCAGAGCATCCGGATTGGAAACCCCCGCAATACTAACCCAAAGGCACAGGTGTGGGTGAGGATTTCTCGCCCACACTATTTCCCCAAAAATCGAAAAAGGTTGAAACAAAACAATGACTGTTCAACAAAGACGTAAGAATTTTGAGCTCAACGATCGCACATTGGCTGTGATGATGGTTACACCCTCTTTAATCCTTATTCTAGTCTTTGCGATTTTTCCCATGTTGCAAGGTTTATATGCCAGTTTTTTTCAAATAGAACCCGCAACGCTAGCAATGAAACCGAATGGCATTGAGAATTATCGCTGGCTATTTAAGCAGCCATTATTTTGGTCCTCTTTATTACGCTCCTTGTTGTGGGTTTCAACAACGACTGTAGTGCAACTGATACTTGGGTTGGCTATTTCACTACTCTTGCATCAGGAACTTAAAGGTCGGAACATTGCACGGGGATTGGTGTTATTTCCGTATCTAATTCCAGCGATTGTAATTTCTCTTACTTGGCGGTTTATTTTGGATCCAACAATGGGCGTGTTTAATCGCATGCTGATGGATTTTCACTTGATCAACCGCCCTATTGCTTTTCTTGCTAATCAAAAATTTGCCCTATGGTTTGTAATCCTGGCTGGAATTTGGAAATACACGCCATTCATTATCTTGATGATGCTTGCACGTTTGCAGGTCATCCCTGTTGAATTGGAAGAAGCAGCCCGGTTGGATGGCGCTGGTCCCTGGCAATTATTCCGCTATATCACGCTTCCTTGGTTAATGCCTGTAATTGTTGTTACCCTGTTGCTGCGAACGATTTGGACGTTCCGCCAATTTGATATTGTTTACCTATTCGCTTTTGGTGGTCCTTTGTTTGCTACTACGACATTACCGGTATTAATTCGGTATCTGGCTTTTGACGCCAGGAAAATTGGGCCGGCGGCTGCTACTGCAACAATCATGTTAGTCTTGATGCTGGTTCTTTCTTGGGGATATTTTGGTTGGTACAATAAAGCAGAGAAGAACCTTGAATAAGGGGTTTCCTGTTACTCTTAGCCAACAAACCAATGATTTGTTTCACTATATAAAATAATTTGTCCATTATTTTGTTGAATTTTTTGAAATTATGCACTATAATAGTCCTAACAATTAAATATTTGTTATATATCCAAACAAACGAATGATGGGGAGAGCCCCAATTCATTTGGGCACCGAAGGGGCAAACCTCGGGCTATCCGGGGTGAAACTCTCAGGTAAATGGACCCATCTTTCGAGAAACCTCTGGAAAGTTGCGAGCACTTTTATTACTCGGCACCGACGGGGCAAACCTGGAATTAATGGATTGGATGATACCGATGCGTGTCTCGATTCGTGTAGGAAGGGTGAATCTCTCAGGTCTAAGACAGAGCGTGCGTTGAATGTGTTCACGTACAGTTCATGTTTTTTTTTATAGATAGAGGAGGATGTTATGGCAAAAGAATTAAAAGAGACAATGCTTCATCAATGGCATATTGATCATGGGGGAAGAATGGTTCCCTTCGCCGGTTGGGAAATGCCAGTCCAATATCCTAGTGGCCCCATCAAAGAACATAATACCACTCGCCAGGCAGCCGGTGCATTCGATATCGACCATATGGGTCAGATGACAGTGCGAGGCCCACAAGCAGAAGAGTTTGTTAATTGGGTCGTGACTTACAACGTGTCAAAAATGAAATTATTCGACGCGCATTATTCACTATTCTGTTATGCGGACGGCGGTGCAGTGGATGACCTCTTTGTTTATAAATTGCCTGACCCAGATGACAAAGAGAAAATATATTTCTTTTTAGCGATCAATGCAGATAACCGCGAGAAAGATGTTGCCTGGGTCAAGGCACACGTTGGGAACTATGATGTCGAAGTTAAAGACATCTCTGATGAGACCTATATGTTAGCCATCCAAGGTCCTAAAGCCCCGGCAATCTTAAACCGTATGACCAAGGCGGACTTGACGGAGGTTCCTCGGTTCACAGCAGTCCAAGACACGATATTGGGTAATGTGCCTGTTTTGTTTGGACGCACTGGTTACACAGGCGAGGATGGTTTCGAACTATTCTTCCCTGCTGAGCATGCCATCCGAGTCTGGGAGGCTATATTAGAAGAAGGCAAACCGGAAGGAATTCAACCGATTGGATTGGCTGCACGCGACAGTCTGCGTTTCGAACCTTGTATGCCTCTTTATGGGCACGAACTATCGCAATATATCAGCCCTATCCAAGCCCGATTAAGTTTTGCGGTTAGTTTCGATAAGGACTTTATTGGCAAAGATGCGCTGCTGAAACAAAAACTTGAGAAATCAGTACCTGTTTTAGTTGGTTTCAAAATGGTCGATAGAGGCGTACCACGTCCAGAATATAAGATCTTCCGAAATGGCAAGGAAGTGGGGGAGGTCACCACTGGTATGTTTTCCCCGACGACTTCCCAGTACCTGGGCATGGCGTACCTCCCGCGCGAAATCTCTAAAATTGGAACAGAAATCGAGATCATGATTCATAACAAATTACGCAAAGCAGAAATTGTTAAACGACCATTTTATATTCCAGCATACCGTAGATAGGATGCAATAAATAGAGGAGGTGATAATCAGCCAAGAACTGTTTTCAATTGGACTGTCTAATTATCGGGTTGGCTCCCCAAGATTTATATTTAGACAGCATTGAGATTTCTTTATGAAAAATGTTCAAACAAAAACGAGGAGTTAGGATTATGAAGAAATACAAGGTTTTCTCCCTTCTGCTGATTGTAGCATTTCTATTAGCAGCATGTGGACCGGCTGCCCCGAAAACTATTAAGATTGGAATCAATGCACCCCTGACTGGTGATATTCCTAAAGTTGGCGAGGGCACTAAGTATGCAGCCGAAATGTGGCTGGAAGATATCGATGCCGCCGGCGGTCTTGATGTTGGAGGTACGAAATATAAAGTCGAGTTGGTCATCGAAGATAACGAATCTAAAGCAGATTCGGCGGTTAAAGCCAATACCAAGATGATCACCCAAGACGATGTCCTAATTATTGTCGGACCTCAATCGTCCAAACAGGCTGTCCCCGCAGGTGAAGTAGCCAACAACAATGAGACCCCAATGATAAGCCCTTGGTCAACCAATCCGAAGACCACGTTAGACCGCCCCTGGGTTTTCCGAGGTTGTTTCCTTGATCCCTTCCAGGGACCAGTGATTGCAAACTTCGCCTCCGAGGAATTTGGTTTCACCAAAGCCGCGGTGCTCTACGACGTAGCCAGCGACTATCCCAAAGGACTTGCTGAGTTCTTCAAAGCAGCCTGGGAAGAGTTACATGGCGAAGGTTCGGTAGTGGCTTACGAAAGTTTTACGACCAAAGACACGGACTTTAGCGCTCAATTGACCAAAATCAAAAACTCAGGCGCTGAGTTCATCTTCACACCGCAGTATTACAATGAAGTGGCTTTGATCGTACAGCAGGCGCATGAATTAGGATGGACAGGTCCTATTATGGGCAGCGATAGCTGGGGTTCGACTGAGACAGTCAAACTTTGCGGGCCTGACTGCTATGGTCTCTTCTTCAGCACCCACTATGCTGCTGCTGGCGCAACAGGTGCCACAAAAGAATTCATTGATCGATACAATGCCAAATACGGTTACGTGCCCGATGATGTCGGCGCGTTAACCTGGGATGCTATGAACATTGCTAAACAGGCGATTCAAGATTGCGGTAAGATCACTGGGGATCTAAAAGCAGATCGTAAATGTGTTCGAGACGCTCTCGCCAGTATCAAGAATTTCCATGGTATCACTGGCGATATGACCTTCACCGAGGATGGCGACCCCATTAAATGCGCGGTCATTGTCCGTATTAGCGATGCTGGCGAATACGAATTCTACAAACAAGTTTGCCCGTAGCCATTAGGAATGATGTAAAGACCCGATAGACTATTGAATAGCCTACCGGGTCTTTCTTAAAAAAACAGGAGACTAAATATGGCGGCTTTTACACAGAATTTGGTCAACGCCCTGCAATGGGGCAGTTTCTATGCCTTGATTGCTCTGGGTTATTCCATGGTCTATGGCGTAATGATGCTTTTCAACTTTGCCCATGGCGATATCTTCATGACGGGGGCATATATTAGTTATTTTGTATCCAGTGGTTTGATTGCCTTATCAGCCTTGGGGATAGTTACATTGCCAAATTGGTTGATTTTCGTCATGACACTTCTTATTGCTATGATCTTGACTGCTTTTGTGGGGATGCTGGTCGAGAGAATCGGTTATCGGCCTCTGCGAGGCGCGCCCCGGGCATCAGCAGC
>DUEG01000087.1 GCA_011176615.1 Anaerolineae bacterium
AAACTGAAGCGCAGCAACCGAAGCCAGTCCAGGTAAAGATAATGGCAAAACGATCTTAAAGAATATCTGAAATCTACTTGCCCCATCGATGCTTGCCGCTTCTTCCGCTTCTACTGGTAATGTCGTCAGATAATTCCTCATAAAGATTGTAATCCAAATAAGACCCCAGGCAGTATGCGTTACAATTAGTCCAGTATAAGTGTTCAAAATACCCATGTTTAGCAAGGTTTGAAAGAGAGGAACGGCTACCATTTGCTGGGGAATAGACAGAAGGAGTACGATGCCAACCAAGATAACCTTAGATCCAGGAAAATGAAGCCGGAGAAGCCCATAAGCAGCAAATGTTGCAATAATCAAGGGTAAAATCGTAGCAGGAATTGTGACAATCAAAGAGTTCTGCAAACCTTGTCCGATGGGGGAAGTGGGATGATTCCACGCAAGCAGAAAGTTCTCAAACGAAATGTGGACTTCAGAAAGATTCCACCATCCATGGATAAGTTCTTTTTGTGGTCTGATCGAGGCCATCAAAATTCCCATAAATGGGATTATCCAAACAAGTCCTGCTCCCCAGGCGACGATGTGGATAGCCACTCGTTCCCATTTGATGCTTTTTCCTTTTGTTCTCATTAATTATTCCTCCATCCTGCGCGTTGAGCGTACAAGCCAAATTCCAATGATCAACGTTAATACTGTCATTAGTGTAGCAATAACGGCTGATCGATTGGGATCAAGAGCACGGAAAGCCAAGGAATACATCCTCAGGGCAAGGACAGTTGATGCACCACCGGGCCCACCGCCTGTTGCAGTATATACAAGGTCAAAAATCTTCAATTCCCAGAGAAGTGTCATTGCCACTACTGTAACAGTAACCGGTCGCAAAGATGGTATGGTAATATAGAACAATCTCTGCAACGAGTTCGCTCCATCAACTTCGGCTGCCTCATACAATTCGTCTGGAATGGTTGACAAGCCTGAAGAATAAAGTATCAGGCTGAACCCTGTCCATAACAAAACAGAGCCCAAAATCAAAGCAAGCAAAGCAGTATCGGGGTAAACTGTCCATGATCTTACAAATTGATTTAATCCAAAGAAGCGTAATAGTCCGTTAACCACCCCAGCGTGTTCATCAAAAATAAAACGAATAATGCCTCCACCGACAACCATTGGTGTGACCATGCCTAAGAAGATGATCGATTTAATAAACGAACCACCCCAAACATCTCTCAACAATACAGCCAAAATCATTCCTAACGAGACCACAAGGGGTAGGTGAATCAAAATCCAAACAGTATTATGGGGAATCGCTCCCCACGGGGGCGATTTAAAAGGGAACCGGCTAAGATTAAGTATATCACTACTTAATAATACATCGGAAAAATTTTGAAACCCCACGAAGTTCCCTTCGCTGTTAAAGAAACTTAAAGAGAGGGTTTTTACAGCCGGTATGATGACAAATATCGTAAGTAAAATAATTGCTGGTGAAACAAAAATCAGAACCTCAAGCCACTGCCCAATTTTTTTTCGCATAATAAGACTTCTCACACTATCTCAGTCAAGTTGGGACTTTGAACTTTTCCTCTATTCATTAACCTCACAATATTCTATTATCACGACAATATTGAAGGTGCTCGTGAAAAGCAATCTGCGGTGAGATCAGTGCTCCTCAAACCGACTGATTCAAGAAGCACTGAAATGAAAACACACGCAGTTTATTCCTGGACAACGATGGTACAGATACAAACCCGTAATAATTCCATTCTACAGAGTTACCATAACATCCTTGTCAAGATTCCATTATATTACTTTGCAGGCATTTTCTCCTGTAATGTTGTTAAAACTTCATCCAAGGAACCGGGCTTAACCCAAAGCAACGCAATCTGGTCCCAAAAGGTACTTTGCCATTCGCCTCCGATTGTATCATCCAAATCAGGAAGAACCTCAAATTGACTGATCGCTTCAGCAAGCGTTTTTTCCGCTGGCGGATAAACATCGAGAGGAATATCAGCACGGCTGGAAAGTCTTCCACCTTCTTGCAGGCGCAATTTCATTCCTTCATCGCTGATTACAAACGCAATGAATTTCTTTGCATCGTCAGTTCGGTCTGTGTACTTGGGAATAAACATCCAATCTGAGCCGCCTACGACGGTTGAAGCGCCCGGCAAAGTCAGGATACCCATATCGGAAGGATCATCTACATCTTCTGCGACCCAGTTGCCATAGAAATGAAGGGCATAATCGCCCTCCCACCACAAATCAGCAGCACCATGTCGATCAATTGGCACACTGAAATCCCCAGATTCGATCAATGGAATAATTTTCTCTTCAAAAATGGCTCGTACATCCGGATCTGTCCATTTTACATCACCGTTGATGATCCCTTTAATCATTTCGGGACCGCCAAAGGTAGCAATAAAGTTTTCAACGATATCGCCTAATGGATATCCGGCAGGCGAGGTCATAGGATTCTCGATACCTGGAATTTCCTTTATTTTATCCATGAGCGCCAGGAATTCGTCCCAAGTTTGAGGTTCCTCCAAGCCATTTGCTTGGAATACAGATTTGCGGTACCAGAAACCCGGCTTTACCCACAAATAAGAAGGAACACCATAAACCGCCCCATCAACGACAACGGGATTACCAAGGAAATCAATCCCTTCAGTCAAATCCGAAAGGTCAAGCAAATGTTCTGAGTTTTGTTCGATCCACCAAGGCCAAGACATGATCATTACATCCGCCATAGGTTCTTTTGCCATAAACTGGGCAGGCAAGAGTGGTCCCAAATTCTCTGTCTTGTAAGGCAATACCCGAACTTTAATCCCTGTTTTTGCTTCAAAAGCATCTACGACTGGCATGAACAATTCCATTGCATCGCCAGTCCATGGGATTGTGACATTAATTGGGGATTTGTCGACTTCCTTTTCGACTTCAACAGTTTTTATAACCTCTTGTGTTGTTACCACCTCAACGGTTTTGACTACTTCTTGAGTTTTTATTACCTCAACAGTTTTAACAGATTGGGGGGCACAGGCACTCAATAGTGCAATAATCACTACTAAAAGCAACATTTTTTTCTTCACTTCGAAACCTCCTCATTAATTGATAAACTTAGACAATCTCATAAGAAAAAAGTTGTGATGTTAGGCCTCCTTTCTATTTATTTGTATAGTATTTTGGTGAATAATCCTAAAAGAGTCATTAAATGTAAACGTTTACATTTTATCGTATTGCGAATTAAAAGTCAAGTGAATTTAATCATTGTATGCATATTTACAACGAATACAGCATCCCCTCTAGATTGATTTTACTTTGGGATATTGCCCTCAATTGCGTGCGTCAGGATGATGTAATTCGCATGCGACCAAAGCAACGGTTTGGCAATTTTCCCCCAATCCTGGATACTGGCAGCGGGACAGCCCCGATTATCGACATGGGCGCGTATGAGACGCAAAATATAATCCATACACTCTACCTCCCCCTGACGCTTAAGAGTACACCATAGAGTAATTAACCCACACCTCACGATTGAAAACACCCCCGCTGAAGCACTCGCGGGGGTGTTTGAGTTGGGTGCTTTGCAAATAGATAGTGGCAAGATTTCTTTATCGCTAATGCTCCTTCGCAATGACAAGTTGAGGTTCGCAGTCCATCTTGATTGTCATTGCAAGCCTAAGGGAAGCAATCTCCCTCACCGCCTTATGCATTGCGGCGGCACGACGCCGCTTTGGGAGCCGCGACATGTCACGGCTCTACAAGAATAATCTCCCAAATCCTCACGAATCACCCAAGAAGAAAATCTATCTCTACGCACTATGAGCCAACCCCATCATTCATCTTTGTCATTTCGAACGAAGTGAGAAATCTTTACCCTTGCGCTGTCCTTGCGAGCAGAGCGAAGCAATCCCCCTGTATGAGGCACAAAACACCATGTCACCCATTGGAGCAATGTGGGAGATTGCTTCAGTCGCTAATGCTCCTTCGCAATGACGGGAGATGGAGGAGGTGAGGGGATTGCTTCATTCACTCCGTTCGCTCGCAAGGACACATCAAGAGGAGCGCCTTTTAATTGCCTTTTTTCATGTAAAGTTTTTTGAGAAAGTATTATAATTGTAATTAGATTATTACACTTCAAGTAAAGATTTATTTTAAAGTACACGAAAAAAAGGAGTTTAGAACAATGAGTGCTTCCGTCCCACCCATAAGAGTAAATAACAATCTCCTTGAAATGGAATACGCCGTTAGAGGTCCCATTCCTAAAAGAGCAGCAGAATTGCAAAAACAAGGAAAGAAGATCATCCCATGCCATATTGGAAACCCTCAGGCACTTGGGCAACCCCCCCTCACTTATTTCCGCCAAGTTCTCAGCCTTGTTGAGGACACATCAAAAATTGCTCGTGAGCGCAAACTCAAAGATTTGTTTGAGGAAAACCCTTACAGCGATTTGAAGCAAAAAGATTTCATTTCCGATGATGTCCTGGCAAAAAGCGAAAGTATACTCGCTAACCTAAAATCGGGGATGGGCGCATATACAGAAAGCAAGGGGCCTCGATTTATTCGAGAAGCGATAGCCGAATTTATTAATAAAAGGGATGACTATAAAAATAGAGGCGGGGTAATCGCTGATCCTGAGAAGATCTTTCTAACCAGCGGTGCCAGCGGCGGCGTAAGGTTCGTAATCGAAGCACTAATTGCACAAAAAAACGACGGCATCATGATCCCGATACCTCAATACCCACTCTATTCAGCAACAATTAAAAGGGCTGGGGGTACACAAGTTAATTATTATCTTGATGAGGAAAAGGGTTGGACATTTGATCGCGATTTGCTTGAAGAAGCGTTCCGCAAGGCTGTAAATAACGGCGTCAATATAAAAGGAATCGTCGTGATTAATCCCGGGAACCCCACCGGCGCCATTCTTGATGAACAACACGTTGATGAAGTCATTGCGTTCGCGGAGGATCATAATATTGCCATTATTGCTGATGAGGTATATCAGGATAACATTAAAGCGGATGAGTTTGTATCTTTCGCACGGGCATTGGGCACAAAAGAAGTGACTTTATTCAGTCTTCATAGTATATCAAAAGGGTTCTATGGGGAATGCGGTCATCGTGGTGGATATCTTGAGGTAAGAAATCCACCTAAAATTCAAGGCAGCAATATGGATTTCGCAGATTTGCTGGTCAAAACAGCCTCGGTTAGTTTATGTCCAAATACGGCTGGTCAGGTGCTTGTATATTTGATGGTCAATCAACCTCAAGAGGGGAGCGAGGCTTACCCACAGTTCATCCAGGAAAAGAACAAGATACTGAGTGATTTAGCAGATAAAGCAACCATGATTAGGGAGGCATTCACCCACATGGAAGGGGTGGAATGCTTCGGTGGAACAGGAGCGTTGTACCTTTTTCCAAGGCTGAATAAACTTCCCAAAGGCACAACTGACTTTGATTATTGTATGGCGCTTTTAGAAGATACGGGCATATGTACAGTCAACGGCTCTGGTTTTGGGCAAAAAGAAGGTACTCATCATCTAAGAATTGCCTTCCTCCCCCCGAAAGAACTGTTGGCGCAAGTATTGCCTCGCTGGATTGAATTTCACAATAAATATGTCGCCGAAACAATATAATGATGAAAGCGGATATGTACTCTAGTTGGGCAATCGTTGATCTGAGCGCAATCGAGAACAATATTCGGTATGTCCTCAAGCGCACAAAAGTCAAAGTGATGGCAATCGTTAAAGCAAATGCTTATGGGCACGGTGCAGTGCCAGTCGCCCAAGCCGCATTGAATGCCGGAGCGTCATGGTGTGGAGTTGCCAGGGTTAGCGAAGCCCTGGAATTGCGCCAAGCGGGTTTGACTTGCCCTATTCTGTTATTAGGCTTCACACCCACTGACCGATATGAGGAAATGATCGCTAACAACGTTTCGCTTACGGTTTGGAAACCAGAGCAAGTTCAACTGCTCTCGGCTGCTGCTGAACAGGTTGGTTCACCCGCAAAAATACATCTAAAAGTAGATACAGGTATGAGCCGATTGGGAATTCAATCTAAGGATGCTTTGGCTTTCGCCAAGACAATAGCGGATTATCCCCATATCAACTTTGAAGGTGTCTTTACCCATTTTGCCCGTGCCGATGAAAGCAATCCGACGCCAACAAATTCTCAAGAGAACCTCTTTCTCGATTTATTGGCATCATTTGACCGTTTGAATATTCGTCCGCCATTGGTACACGCTTTCAACTCCGCAGCCAGTCTCACGCGGATGAGTGAACATTTTAACATGGTGCGTTTTGGAATCGCGATGTATGGCTTGCACCCCTCATCCGACTGCCAACTCCCTGCTGCGTTTCGCCCCGCATTGACATGGAAAACAGTATTAAGCCATGTTAAAACCCTGCCCCCCGGCAGAGGGGTGAGTTATGGTCACATCTATATCACAAAAAAAGACGAGCGGATTGGGACAGTGCCGGTTGGTTATGCGGACGGATTTAGACGTTTACAAGGAAATGAGGTTCTCGTCAGAGGAAAACGGGTGCCTGTCATCGGTCGGGTCTGCATGGACCAGATAATGGTACAACTGGATAATGTCCCCGAGGCAAAAGCGGGAGATGAAGTTGTATTAATTGGAAAGCAGGGTGAGGATGAAATCACAGCCGAACAGGTCGCTGCCACCTGGGGAACAATCAATTACGAAGTAACATGTGCAATTGGGGTTAGAGTACCCCGGTTATACATATAGAAAGACCCTAAGAGTCATTTGCAGCCCCGTGTGAAAACAATTTTACACGTATACCTTGCACTCCAGGTCTACCTGCAAACAAAACTCTTAGGATCTCCGCTTTAAAGGATCAACCACCGAGATAGGCTTTCTTCACATCTTCGTTATTTAACAGATCCTCAGAACTCCCTTCCAGCACGATATTGCCTGTTTCCAGGACATAACCGCGTTGCGCGAATTGTAGCGCCATTCGCGCATTTTGTTCCACCAACAGGATAGTCGTGCCCTCATCGTTGATATTCTTGAGCGCCTTAAACACATCCAGCATTAACAATGGCGCAAGTCCCATGGAAGGCTCATCTAAGAGCATCATCTTTCTGCCGCTCATAAGGGCTCTGCCAACAGCAAGCATTTGTTGTTCCCCGCCACTAAGCGTTCCGGCTTTTTGTGTCATTCTCTCTTCCAGCCGAGGGAAAGTTGAAAACACCTGCTGAAGATCTTTGGCAATAGCAGCATTATCCTTCCTCGCAAATGTAGCCAGTTTGAGATTCTCCATAACTGTCAAGTTGCCAAATAGACGTCGTCCTTCAGGGACATGGGAGATTCCCAACTTGCTAACGACCTTATCAGGGGAATAATCAAGCAGGTTTTCCCCCATATAGGTCATCTCGGTTCCTTCCCCAACGGGAACTAAGCGAGAAATTGCGCGCAAGGTCGTGCTCTTTCCTGCACCGTTGGCGCCAATAATACACACAATCTCACCCTCGTCAATGTGAAAATTGATGCCATGAAGAGCCTTAATCTTATCGTATGAAACCTGTAAATTTTTTACTGAAAGCAACATCAGGTCTCTATCTCCTTGCCTAAATAGGCTTCAATTACATCAGGGTTATTTTGAATTTCGTCTGGCGTACCTTCTGCAATGACTTCTCCAAAAACCAGAGTCTGAATAATATCACAGAGTTCCATAACAAATTTCATCCTGTGCTCAATGAGGAAGATTGCCAATCCAAGTTCGCTGTGAACCTGTCGGATAGTCTCCATCATTTGGGCTAATTCCTCAGTGTTCATTCCCGCAGTAGGTTCGTCCAAGAAAAGTATTTTAGGCTCAGTTGCTAACGCCCTAGCCATCTCCACTCGTCTCTGCACACCATAAGGCAAGTTGACGATTACCTGATCAGCAAATTGCAGTATGCCCAAAAGTTTTAAGAGGTCACGAGCGATTTTCCTGCTCTCAGCCTCCTGTCGTTGGCACTTTGCCGTTCCGAAAAAAGCATCCAGGAGTCCGTAAGTGAGTTTGGAATAACGGGCGAGAGTAACATGTTCAAGAACGGTCATATGCCGCCATAAACGCAAGTTTTGGAATGTCCGCCCCAAGCCCATAGAAGCAATCACATGCGGCTCAAGTCCAATGATGTTTTTGCCTTCCAGAGATATTTTCCCTTCAGTAGGCGTGTAGATACCAGTGATGAGATTGAAGATCGTCGTCTTTCCAGCCCCATTGGGCCCAATGAGCCCTCTAATCTGTCCCGGTTCAATCGATAGATTGTAATCATGGACAGCACGTAAACCACCAAAATCATGGGTCATGTGTTCAATCTGAAGTAATGGCATTTTCCACCTCTTCTTCTGGTTTCCGCTTTGGTTGAACGATTTTGGCGATATCAAACTCTCTGAACGCAATCAATCCGGATGGGCGATAGATCATCACTAAGATAAGTAAAACAGGAATGATGATCCACTTAAACATCTCAAGCGGTCTCAAGGCTTCACTTAGGATATTGAAGCCTACTGCTCCAACCACAGAACCGACAACTGAGTTCAATCCTCCAAAGTAAACCATAGCAAGAACTTCGGCTAGTTTCTGAATACCAAAAGTACCAGGGTTGACGTAACGCATTACATGGGCAAAAAGCCCGCCAGCCACGCCAGCCCAAAAGGCTGCAAACATAAAACTAATTGTCTTTGTCCGTTTCGT
>DUEG01000088.1 GCA_011176615.1 Anaerolineae bacterium
CCAAGCGCAATTGCTGCCCAGAAAGTAAAAACAAGCCATAGCATTACCTGCCACAAACGATGAAACCAGAGAGGTAACTTCGAAAATAGGAATGGTATGGATTGCATTAAATAACGTGTTGGGTGAAGTACTGAGGGGGAAATCCTGAAACCATAGAGCCTTTTAGAAAAAAATAACGAGGCATAATAATATCGACTACCTTCTGACCAGCCCAAAGAAAAAGGGTACGTAGAGATATCCTGAGTAAATAATGCAAGCCTATATATCAATGTAATACTCATAAGTGAAATTGCAATAGCAAGCCAACACGATTTTATGGAAGTCAGGGGCTTAATTAAAAAAGCAGCGCCAATCCCCAAGAACCAAAACAAAAACAATCGCGAAAAGAAACCTTGAAAAGATTGATTTAAGGAACCAAATATTAAAAATGTGAAAAGTAAAATGAATAAACCAATAAATGGATAACTAAGCCATGTATTTCTCCTTAAGTACCCTTGCAATCTATTGAAAAAATGGACAATTCTTAAATTTTCGGATGAAAAACCTGCTAATATAACGGTAACCAATAAGAATAAGAACCCAAAAAGTAAAATAAAGATCAACCATCGCTCTGAACGTAAAGAGAAAGGAACTCCTAAGGTCTTGTTTTCATGAATAATTTGATAAAGTTCCCCAATTGTGACAAAAAGCGAGAAGATAGATACTATTTTAAAATCTCGAATGTCTTTATTATCCATTTGAAATGCTCTTTTCTTTATTAGCATCTGAGGCAGCCATAATAGCAGGCACAAACAGCGCTCCTGGCAAACTTGCAACCATCACAAGTGTTCGAATTAGCACCGCAACCACAAGACCACTCTCAATGCTTATTCCCCCAACATTAGAAAACACAAATGATATCGAAATCTCTTGTAAACCCAAACCATTGATAGAAATCGGAATTAAGGTAACAAAATAAACAAAACTCCATAATCCAGCAATCTTCCAAAGAGGAAGAGAATTATGCATTCCGTGAAGCAATACGTAGATTGCACAAAAGAGAAAAAGCATATGTAAACTGGTGAAAACTAGTCCCAGGACCAATGCTTTAGGTTTCTTTCGCCAAATCGCCAATGAACGAACAACCCTTTCAAATATATGCACCCCTTTTTTCCAGATTCTTCCAACTTGGCTTGTAAAAAGCAACGACTCAATATACTTTTGCGGTGCACTCACAGGATTTGTACTTACCCAACTCACAAGAGAGCCTATCCCTAGCGGCAAGACGATAGCCATCCCGAGCATTCCAACCAACCTATCAACAACCAAAGATGCTGCTGAAATCCCCCCGTCGATTTTCAGTTGAATTGCGCCAGCAAGACGAATAAGATCTCCTCCAATCGTGGTCGGTAAGAAATTCGAGCCAAACAATCCAGCAAAAGTCAATCTGAGAACTTGTCTTAACGATATCTCAACATCGGTCGCTCGTAGCAAAACAAACCAGCGTCCTGCCACAGCAAATCTTGATAGGAAAACCAAACAAAGACTAATGATCAAATCCAATACTGTGATCTTCTCGACTGCAGAGAATATTTCCTCCCATCCCTGCTGAACGAACAGAATTATTAATAAAGCGAGGGCAACTAAACTACCCAACCATCGTAACACACGTATTTTTCGGGATGGCTGCATCAGTGATAGGCTCATTTTCCCTCTTTCTTTGATGAAATCACCTCACGTATTTTATATGTTGGTTTTGATTGGGCTTCATGATATGTACGGACAAGTAATTCTGCAATCAATCCCATCAGGATTGATTGAAACCCAAGTATCATTAACATTGTTGCTGTTGGCAAAAACGGAGAAGTTGAGACAGGTATTTCCAGCCAAATCCGCCGAATCATCAAGAACAGCAAGGTTAATGCACTCAAAATCATGAGAAATAAACCTGTCCCACCGAAAAGGTAAATGGGTTTAAGCGCATAACTGATCAAAAACTTAACAGTAACCAAATCTAGGATTACTTTTATTGTACGTTCTAAACCGTACTTTGTTTTCCCAAAACGCCTCGGTCGGTGATTGACTGGTACTTCGATGATCTTTGCTCCAACCGACCCCGCATATGCTGGTATGAAACGATGCATTTCACCATACAATCGAAATCCAGTAATAACATCTCTGCGATACGCTTTCAAAGTACAGCCGTAATCATGTAATCTAACCCCCGTAACCCATGATATTAAAGCATTCGCAATCCGCGATGGCATTACTCGCAATAAATAGTTATCCTTTCGATTTACACGCCAACCACTTACAAGATCATACCCTTCATAAATCTTTTCGAGCATCATTGGAATATCATTTGGATCATTTTGCATATCCGCGTCCATAAAGACAATGACATCTCCCATCGCATGGTCAATCCCTGCTTCAATCGCGGCAGTTTGTCCGAAATTTCTGCGAAATGAGATCGCTATAACGCGTGTCGGATCAGCCTCTGCAAATTTCTTAATCACCTCCCAACTAGTATCCACGCTACCATCATCTACAAATATCACTTCCCATGGATAAGATTCTTTCTCCATAGCATGGTAGAGTTCATCGAGAAGCGAAACCAAATTCTCTGCTTCGTTATAAACCGGAATCACAATTGATAATTTCACACGGTTCTCCTGAGCAATTTCAATCGAACAAGATCAACGATTAGGATTATTACTTTGTTATCATCGCACTATTGGCTTCCAACACCAAGTACATATATCCTATAAATGATATTTTACCAGCGCTAGAGTAAAATTTAATTGCATGAGATTCAAGTATTTATCCAATCGATAAAACATCAACTACATCCTAGGAATCCCCATTGGAATTAAGCACCATTGTTATCGTTAGTTTATCAATTCGGATTCCTCAATTTCTTTTACAACACCTCTTCTCCAAGGTACTTAATATCCGCGTCAACCATCATGCGCACTAATTCCTCAAATGAGACCGATGGTGTCCAGCCAAGTTTTTCATCCGCTTTTTTCGGGTTTCCAACAAGTAGGTCAACATCTGCCGGACGATAAAATCGGGGATCCTGGATCACAAAATCGCGGTAATCCAATCCAACATATCCGAAAGCAGCCTCACAGAATTCTCGAACAGAATGGG
>DUEG01000089.1 GCA_011176615.1 Anaerolineae bacterium
CTTTGTTGTTAATAATAACTGAAGCGTTAGTCGGCGAAGTTGTAGAAATAACTCCTCCGCCACTTCCACCACTGTTACTTGCGCTTGAAGGATTATCAACTATAACCTCCGACGATTCCAATGTCGCATCTGAAATGATCGTTTTCTCAAACTCCCCGTCGCCGTCCTGGTCAATTTGGATGGTGACGCCTTTTTCGTTTTGGGAGAGAGCTTGCCAGTTGATTGTGTAAACATGTTTTTCATTCTCTATTATTGGAATTGCTGGAGAATCTACACGCATTAATGTTTCATTTTGAACTTGATTGATTGTAATACTATACATTCCCTTTGTAGTCCCATTAAATATGTACTGGTATTGTCGATTGATATCTGTTAGAATAAATCGCTCATTACCATAGTATGATCCAGGAATATTCATTACTATTTGACCATCAACAACACCTGTTATATTGCCCTCATTATCAACAATACGCAGTTCTCCTGGACTATGAATTTGTCCTGATATGAATGGTCTTTTACAGCTTATTTCTGTTTGATTCTCTGCAAGCCCTACTGTCCAACAATCTATTTGTGCTTCCCTCAAATCCTTCAAATTTCTATAAACAGCCACACTTTCACATGCAGCAATACTAGAATTCAATGTTTCCATTACAGAAGAGGCTCCTGAACTAATCTTATTTAATGCTTCTATGTCATCACCATACTCAAAAACAAATTTGAGAATTTCGTTTGAACCTATTATTTGTAAATCTGCTACTGATGCCTGTTTTAATATTTCCACTTCATTAGTAGGAAATAAACTTGCTATCTCACCCCCCATACTAACAATTGACTCCTTAACATCATCCCACAATGAATTATCCCAGTCTTGATTTTCACTTATTATTGTATGATAAAAACTTTGTTTTAAGCCAATATCACTATAATACAAGTCAAACATATATTCAGCATCATCTGCTTTTATTACATCTTTATTTTTTTCTATAAGATCAATAAGCTCAGTATAACTTTCTTCCACTCCCCACAATCCACTATATGCAATAGCAACAGCCGAATACTTCGGGGAGTTCAATACCAAATCCCATGCTAAACTTTTTAAACACGCACTTGCAGCTGGTGAATATATAAATGCCAAAGGAGCTCGAATCTGACACTGTTGAATTAACTTTAATTTTGCAACATCCGATGTGATTTCTCTCACCTCGTTAGCAAGATTTTTACCTGCATTTAAACCACGACTTGTATATAACATTCTTTCATGCATAAATGCCGTTTTTGCCAACTTCCTAGACAGACCTAATTCTTCATCAATGATATGCTTCCATTCCTCGTCATAAAACCATCGTTCTCCTTGAAATGGCAATAATGTTGTTACACCATCTTTTAATTTATATTCTACATGATATATCTTCTCGTCAACTTTAATATCATAATATGTAGAACTATTTACTTCAAAATCTGCGGCTAAAGTACTATTATTCCCAAAATTAACCCACTCACTCTTCAAACCATGTTCATCAACAGTTCGAGCGCGCCAATGATATTTGCCGTTTGACACTTCCCAGCCAACTCCTTGTCTGGTTCCGCTGTCAGCAAAACTACCCACGGAGAAACCATCTTCTGACTCACCAATAAATATACCGTCATTTTCCTTCATTCGTCTTAATTCAACTTCTATTCTTACATTATCACCATCAGGATCAGTAAGCATGCCATACATTGCAACTCTTTGCGATTCATTAGCATCAGTTTTAATTGTATAACCAAATGACATTTCTATAAAACCATTTTCTGAATAATAATAGTGCTGTTTGATATTTGAAGGTTTATTTGGCGGACGATTTTCTGGCACCCCGCAAACCCCCTCCTCAATCTCCACCGCCATCCTATTACTTGACTCTGTTTCCCCCGCATCATTAACCGCCTTAATATAATATTCATATTCCTTTCCAATCTCAATTCCCGTATTATTTTCAAATGTGGTATAATCCGATGACAAAGTTGCACATTCAACACCATTGCGATAAATCTCATAATTTTGCGCGCCAGCGGATGCCTCCCATTCCAACCTAACCGCCGGACCGACTGGCTCTTGAGTATCGCAATATGCGTTTGCGGATGTAATGCTAAATGAACTTGGTTCTTCATCTGCCCCGCTTTCTCCAAGTGTTGTAAATTCCAAATAATCACCAAAGACAAGATTATTCACATTCACACCAATCACACGATATAAATAAGTAGTATTTGGCTGAAGATCTGATATTGTTTCAGAAACTTCTACTGGCGTTGTTCCATCGCCAATTTCTGTAAACGGCACAGGAATTGGATTTTGTGAAGTTTCAGTTTCACCATATGTAAAAAACACTTCCGCAGACAAACCATTTGGATTTATCGTTCCATGAAGCGTGACGGATGTAGCAGTGATATTGGTCGCGGTGTTAGTCATTACTGTTGGGAGATCATTTTCATCATCATCCTCCGCACTTTCACATCCCGAATCTTCAGGAAAATCAACCAATCCATCTTCATCATTATCAATCCCATCCGAACACTGCGGCAAATCATCATCAATCACCATAGAATCCAATATCTCCTCCGATACCGTCGCATAATGAATTTCGGCATTACCCCATTTCCAAATAACATTACCCACAGAAGCAGTATACCAAATTTTAAAAAGACCGTCCTCAATAATCGCTCCTGTCGGAGTAATAGGAGATGAACCTGTTATATGATTTGGCACTACTACATTATCTGAAAAAGTAAAATTAATTCCATCCGTTGATATTCCAAATAAACCATCTTTAAAAAGAACAACCTTATCATTAAACAAATGTACACCAAAGGCGCCATCTTCCGCAGAATCAATGACAATTATGGGGTTTTGGTCGTATTCCATCCAATCAACACCATCATCTGAATATGCGATATTAAGGACAGTTGCGTCATTAACTAATTTTTTATAATAAAGCCAATATTTATTTTTAAACTTGATCACGCCGACAGGACCAAAATCTCCTCCGTGCGCTCCGGAAAATATAGGATTGCCTGCATATGGCGTCCATTCCACACCATCAAGAGATGTCGCGTACCCAAACTTGTGTGTTGCGCCAAGGTTTTGATTATTACCTAAGTACCAAGCTTTAAACATTCCATCTTCATACATCACAGTAGTAATTGCCACTCGAAAAGAAGACCAGTTTTGCCAGCCCCGTTTCATAATTGGATTGTTCGGCGATTTTTGCCAATTGATACCATCGTCTGATGTAGCGAGTCCCACCTCCAGAGGATTCCAATTCATCAGCCCCGTATAATACATATAATATTTACCGTCAACTTTGACAACTGATGGATCCGTAACTCGCGTTGAATCAAATATTGTTCCACCAGACCCAAATCCAGAATAACTAAGAACCGGATTATTTTGATGTGGGGAAAATGAAAACGGAATATCTCCCGCATTAACATTTATTCCAACCCTCACTCCCAAAACCAACCCCGCCAAAACCAACCCAATTTTAACACTCTTCAAATTTTTTCTTACATTCATAGATTTATTGGTCATATGCAAAATGAAAGGTTACCACTTTTTTTAATTAAATAATTTTCAATTTCTTTAATTTTTCTTTTGACTTTGAATTGATTTTGAATGGTAATTTCTTAATCAATTTTGATTTCTCGTTCTTTTCAAAATAGATATAAAGTATTTCTTGTTTAAGTTTCCATTCGGCTAAGACGAAATAATTGATGTAAGATTTAGGAAGCAAGATCTTTTCTCGCGTGATTTCAATGAATCCTTTGTTGCTTTCTTGGTCTTCTAACACTTGTCTGGTGAAATAGATTCTGGGAATGAATTTTTTATCAACTTTTTTCTCTTTCGGCTTCTGATAATCCAGATATTGCTCTGATGATTTATTAAACCATTCCAGTTTCTTGTCAACTTCCTTTAATGATTTAAATTCAATTCTGTTCCAAAAGTTTCTGGCGAAGACGGAGTTGTTTCCTTCAATGGACGCTTGGGAAAACGGTTTTCTGGGAACGGAATAAATGGGAATTATTTTTTGAGACAAAAACCAAAGCGGGACTTTGCTGATTACTCTGGGATGGGAAGGACTGCCCGCCATCGCGAATCCATTGTCCATCTTAACGGCGTCTGGTTTCTCAAATTTCTTAAAGAACAGTTTTGAATATTCAATAATTTCATTGCCTGTTTCGCCTAAAATTCGCTTAAAATAACGCAATCTTGGTTTTTTCTTAAAAGAGAAACCAATAAAGTTCAAGGGTTCGGTTCTTCCAGTGATAAATTTCTTGCCGATAAAATCTAATTCCAATACTCTCTTGGCGATTAAATTGAAAATAGTGTGTTCCGGATAGCAGAGATACTTAGCCGCTCCTTTATGTCTGTCCTTCCTGATCTTTTTAGAAAGATTTAAATCTGATAAAATCTGACCGATGGTTCTAAGAGGCGGAGGAGCTTTTAAATATCTTTTTCGCCATTCCTGACTGATCGCCGTGGCGCCAAGATAGAATTGAGAAGGATCTCTTTCCAAATCATTATAAATCTTTTTAATTTTCCTTTCGGTTTCTTTTGTCCATTTTCTTCTTTCCCCTTTTTGCCAGCCGCGATTGTCTTCCGTGAAATTCTGTTTGGGTGATTGAGTCCATTTAATAACAAACTTTTTACTCATTCCTTTTTTCTTAGCAATGGTGTTTTTGGAAAGATGATGATTGAAAAACAATTCATTGACTTTTTTTCTTAACTTGAATAATTTTTTTTCTCCATAGTGGTATTGTTTTAAGAAAGATTTATTGGCTTTAATTCTAATTGATTTTTTCATAAAGGGCAACTGAGAGGTGGTAACCTTTCATTTTGC
>DUEG01000009.1 GCA_011176615.1 Anaerolineae bacterium
AAAATGAACAATACTTCGTGATCGCCGCTGTTAACGTCGTCTTCCCATGATCTATATGCCCCATCGTCCCTACGTTTAAATGTGGTTTCGTCCGTTCATATTTTTTCTTTGCCATTTGTGTTCTCCTACTTTGTTTCTAATAATAACTAAATAATTATTTTATTTTCCTGATAATATTATTTACCCATAATTATTCTACGGGCAACATCCTGAGATACTCGTGCGTAGTGGTCAAACTCCATTGTAAAAACGCCTCGTCCTTGTGTCGCCGAACGCAACTCTGTTGCGTATCCGAACATCTCGGCTAGTGGAACAATTGCCTTAACTGCTTTTGCATTTCCAGGTCTCATTTCTATACCCGTGATCTCTCCACGGCGGGCATTCAATTGACCAATCACATCACCCAGAAATTCCTCTGGAACGTTGACCTCTACTTTCATCATTGGTTCCTGCAAAACAGGCCCAGCCTGTTGAACACCTTTCCTAAAAGCCATAGAACCTGCCAACCTAAACGACATTTCATTCGAGTCCACTTCATGATAAGAGCCATCAAAAAGTCGCACTTTTACATCTGTGACCGGGTATCCCGCTAAGACTCCGGCTTCTCCAGCACTACGAACGCCTTTTTCTACCGCTTTAATATACTCCTTAGGTATTGCGCCTCCAGTTATATCATCCTCAAACAGAATACCCGAACCTTTTTCTCCCGGTTCTAGCGAAAGGATAACATGTCCATATTGGCCTCTACCACCGGATTGCTTTACATGACGGTATTCAACTTTATCCACTGACCGTGTAATAGACTCTCGATATGCCACTTGCGGTCGACCGACTCTTGCTTGTACCCGGAACTCTCTTAACATACGGTCTACAAGCACTTCCAAATGTAATTCTCCCATCCCAGAGATAATCATTTGTCCAGTCTCATTATCAGTTCGGACCCGAAAAGTTGGGTCTTCATCCGATAGTTTACGAAGTGCTTCTGTCATCTTGTCCTGATCAGCCAAGGTTTTTGGTTCGATAGAGACAGAGATAACCGGTTCCGGAAAACTGATATTCTCCAAAATAATTTGATTCGTCGCACCACACAACGTATCGCCAGTGAAAGAGAATTTGAGACCCAGAATGGCTGCTATATCACCGGCACCAACTTCTTTTATATCTTCTCGGTGATCAGCATACATTCTAATAAGGCGTCCAACCCTTTCTTTCTTTTGCTTTCTAGGGTTATAAACGAAAGCACCTGAGGTTGTCTTTCCAGAATAAATTCTCAGATAAGCAAGTCGTCCGACATAAGGATCTGTCACGATTTTAAAGACCAAAGCACTAAACGGTGCGCTATCATCCGCAGGACGCTCCATAATTTCTCCGGTTACAGGATGTGTCCCTTTAACCGGTGGAATATCTAACGGAGACGGTAAATATTCGACAATTGCATCAAGTATCGGTTGCACCCCTTTATTTTTCAATGAAGAACCACAAAAGACGGGGGTTAGCTTTCTTTTTATAACCGCTTCTCGTAATGCAAGTTTTAATTCATCAACTTCGATTTCCTCACCTTCCAAGTATTTCACCGTGAGGTCATCATTTGTCTCGGCAATCTGCTCGATCATTCGGTCCCGGGCTTTTTTAACGGTTTCCTTAAGATTTTCAGGAACATCTTCCACTCTCGGCTCTTTACCCAGATTATCCATCCAGATAATCGCCCGCTCTTGCATGAGATCTATAACACCCTCAAAGGAATCCTCAACGCCAATAGGGACTTGGACCGCTACAGGATCTGCCCCCAATCGATCCCTGATCATCTCAATCGTTCGTTGATACGAAGCACCGACGCGATCCATCTTATTGACAAAGCATATTCTCGGCACACCAAAGCGATCTGCCTGTCGCCAAACCGTCTCGCTCTGTGGTTCCACTCCTTGAACTGCATCAAAGATGACAATACCACCGTCC
The DNA here is from genome assembly GCA_011176615.1 of Anaerolineae bacterium. Taxonomy (GTDB): domain Bacteria; phylum Chloroflexota; class Anaerolineae; order Anaerolineales; family UBA11858; genus G519. The sequence continues at coordinate 1,957 of DUEG01000009.1, forward strand.
AATACCCTTAAAGAACGCTGGACCTCCGCAGTAAAATCAATATGCCCCGGCGTATCAATAATATTGATTAGGTGATCTTTCCATAAGGTCGAAACAGCAGCCGATACGATCGTAATGCCACGCTCTCGTTCCTGATCCATCCAATCGGTAACAGTTGTTCCATCATCTACCGACCCGATTCGGTGCGTTTTGCCCGTATAGAAAAGGATACGCTCCGTCGTAGTGGTCTTACCCGCATCAATGTGAGCAATGATCCCAATATTTCGGTAATGATTAAGAGAATATTCGCGAGGCATCAGACCGCCTATATATTTTTAAAGAACCTAACGAATCCGATAATGGGAGAATGCTCTGTTCGCTTCTGCCATCTTATGAGTTTCTTCGCGTTTACGAATTGCAGCGCCCTGATTATTTGCAGCGTCCATCAATTCGGCTGCCAGTTTTTCAGAAAAAGACTTCCCAGATCGTGCATGCGCTGCAGCAATCAGCCAACGTGTCGCTAAAGCGAATTGTCGACTGGGAGAAACCTCCATCGGTACCTGATAGGTTGCTCCACCCACTCGGCGTGGTTTAACCTCCATAATTGGGGAAGTATTTTTAAGCGCTGTCAAGAAAATATCGAGTGGCATTTTCTTCGTCTTTTCTTGAATAATGTCAAAGGCTGAGTACACCAAACGAGTAGCGACACTTTTCTTGCCATTTTTCATTACCCGATTAATAAAGGATTGAACCTCGATACTATTGTATCTAACATCAGGTAGTACTTCTCTTTTTTCTGGTCTATTCCGACGCATTCTACTTCTCCAACAATCCTGCTAATTTCTACAATATAAACAATATTCCTACAGGTTTATCCGCTACCAAATAGTTCAAGCGGAATATATATCCTTATAAATCACCTAAGACTTTGAGCGTTTCGCTCCATATTTAGAACGTCCTTGTTTGCGATCATCAACTCCGCTCGAATCAAGGGTGCCACGTATAACGTGGTACCGAACGCCTGGCAAATCCTTCACGCGTCCACCACGGACTAACACAACTGAGTGCTCCTGCAAAGTATGCCCCTCGCCAGGAATATATGCTGTGACCTCAATACCATTTGTTAAACGTACACGAGCAATTTTCCGCAAGGCAGAATTCGGTTTTTTAGGGGTCATCGTACGAACCATCGTACATACTCCGCGCTTTTGAGGTGCGCCCTTCAATTGACGAATTCGCCTTTGCTTTACAGAGTTAAAGGTATATAACAATGCAGGTGCTTTGCTTTTTACTTTTTTAGTTTTTCTGCCCTTACGCACTAATTGATTAATTGTGGGCACGTTCGCCTCCGTCTAGTACTTGTCTTGTCAAATTCTCAATAACTGAGGCCATCAAAACGCACAAGATGGCCTCATGTAATCTACCGTGATATCTTTGTGAATCGGGCAGGGAGTATTGCCTACCCTTCGCGTTAAGTAACGGTCGAAAATTTTACCACTAGTTATTATATGCGTCAAGCCATTATTCGCCTAAAAGTTACCCAAACCAAGTAAACCGGTATCTAGTTTTGGCGTTTTCAACCTGGTCTCTTCTTTTCCGAAGCTAATTACCTCGCCTGTATTAGTAACAGCCTCAACCGACAACCCTAAACTTTGCAATTCTTTTACTAAGACGCGGAAGGAAGCAGGTATGCTGGGTTCCTCAATCTTTTCACCCTTGACAATTGCCTCATAGGTTTTAACTCTACCCTGAACATCGTCCGACTTAATAGTAAGTATCTCTTGAAGTGTGTATGCGGCACCGTATGCCTCCAAAGCCCACACTTCCATCTCACCAAAACGTTGTCCACCAAATTGTGCTTTACCACCAAGAGGTTGTTGGGACACAAGGCTGTATGGCCCGGTTGACCGTGCATGAACCTTGTCTTCTACCAAATGGTGCAATTTCATCATCGTCATCACACCCACTGTTACAGGTCGATCATAAGGTTCCCCAGTCATTCCGTCACGAAGGATTTGCTTTCCAAATATTGGAACAGGCTCTCCTCGCTCGCCCATGACCTTTCCCGCTTGGGCGCGTAGATCTTCATCTTTAATAGATGAAACATCAACATCCAGGGATTCCATCCACAGCCTTAGACATGCATTGATCGTACGCAAATCCTGTTCTCCCCTCTTGGATACAGGTATATTCATATCCTCAAAAGCAAGGATATCATCCGGTTCATAGCCACGATCTTTTAACCACTCACGCAAAACAGTACGCTTGGCATAAGTTTCGTCAGAGATCAATTTATAAACATCATAACCACGACCGCCAAGCCATTCTTCCAGATACATTTTCCGTACTTCGTTATCATCCTCGATCATCTCGGGGTCATATTCGAATTGCCGCAACCAATCCCACGCTTCATCGCCGATCTCACGCCATGCATGATCAATTAGCCATGCCCGCCCCAATTCCGCTTCAATTTCGCTCTCACGTGCACCATCGAAAACTGGTGTAATTGCCCGAAAGCCCAATTCTCTTGCAGCCCATCCCAAATGCGTTTCCAAAACCTGACCCAAGTTCATCCGACCAGGAACACCAGTCGGATTCAAAATGATGTCAATCGGAGTTCCATCTTCAAGGAAAGGCATATCCTCAACTGGCACAACCATCGAAACAACACCTTTATTTCCATGACGTCCAGCCATTTTGTCCCCTGCTATGATCTTGCGTTTTTGGGCTACGTATACACGCACCATTGTATCAACGCCAGCAGTCAAATCTGCGTTATCTTCCCTGGTGAAGACCTTCACATCTACAACTTTCCCGTGCTCACCATGCGACATTCTCAAAGAAGTATCTTTGACGTCCCGGGATTTTTCACCAAATATTGCTCTAAGCAACCGCTCTTCCGGTGTTAATTCTTTTTCGCCTTTCGGAGAAATCTTTCCAACGAGAATATCATTGGGTCCCACCATAGCACCAACACGAATAATGCCGTTCTCATCAAGATCACGCGTAGCATCTTCTCCAACATTTGGAATATCGCGCGTTATCTCTTCTGGACCAAGGCGTGTATCTCGGGATTCTACTTCATGCTTTTCAATATGGATTGAAGTATACTTATCATCCTGTACAAGTCGCTCAGAAATGACAATAGCATCTTCAAAATTCGCTCCTTCCCATGACAAAAATGCAACCAGAGCATTTTGCCCAAGAGCGAGTTCACCATTCACTGTTGATGAAGAATCAGCAATTACATCACCTTTGTGGATTATTTGTCCCTTCACTACAGCGGGTTGCTGATCAACACATGTGCTTTGATTCGAACGATGGTATTTACGCAAGTTGTAAATTCGCTCGCCATTTAATGTATTTAGAACGATACGCTTGCTTGTAACAGACATGACCTCGCCTTCACCTTCCGCAATGATCACTTGCCCCGAATCTTTCGCGGCACTGTATTCCATACCCGTAGAAACCAATGGAACGTCAGGCAAAAGCAGCGGCACTGCCTGTGCCTGCATATTTGATCCCATTAATGCTCGGTTGGCATCGTCATGCTCAAGAAATGGAATCAAAGCGGCACTTATCCCAACAATCTGATGCGGAGCAACATCCATATAGTCGATAATATCGGCTTGCGCCAAGATAAATCCGCCTTGATACCGAGAGGATGCTCTTCCACGCACGAACTCTCCATATTCATTCAATGGCGAGTTGCCCTGGGCAATCACATATTTGTCTTCCACATCCGCTGCTAAATACTCTATTTTTGAGGAAACAAAAGGGGCAATTAAAACTTCACGAATTCTCGCTTTCTTAATTACGCCGATCATTTCCTTTGTAATCCGCTCTCCTGCCTTTCCAATAACATCACCAGTTTTCTTATTTAAGACATCTTCGCGCAGCAATCGATCAACCAAATCGGGATTGCTTGGTTTCATCACTTTTAATACTTTCCGATAAGGAGTTTCTATAAACCCGTAATCATTGACCTTAGCGAAAGACGCCAAACGCCCTATCAAACCGATGTTTGGTCCTTCTGGGGTTTCAATCGGACATATTCTTCCATAGTGCGATTGATGAACATCTCGGACATCAAATCCAGCCCTTTCTCTACGTAAACCACCTGGTCCTAGCGCAGATAGCGTACGCTTATGGCGTAATTCAGCCAAGGGATTAGTTTGATCCATAAATTGTGATAATTGGCTTGAGCCAAAGAACTGATTTAATGATGCAACCAAAGGTCGTACATTTATCAATGTGATTGGGGAAATATTTTCCTGATCGCGAATAGACATTCGTTCTTTGATAACACGCTCCATTCGGCGCAAACCAATTCTCAATTTGTTTTGAATTAATTCCCCCACAGTTTTCGCGCGCCTGTTACCTAAATGGTCAATATCATCTGGTGCTTCTAAATTGTTGTTAATTGCTATCATCCTTCGGACAAGATTAACAATATCCCACTTTGTAATCAAACGATGTCCAGAAGGCACGTGATCTTGCAAATCCAATTTCTGGTTTAGTTTATAGCGCCCAACACGCTCAAGATCATATAACCTTTTATCAAATAATTGCTCCTCAAGGAATTCGCGGGCATTTTCAAGGGTGGCAGGGTCCCCAGGTCGCATCCTTTTGAAGAATTCAATCAGCGCTGCCTGAGCAATTGTCATATTATCGTCTATCTCCCACTCTGGTTCTTGGGCAATTGTTGATGCGATGAACATGCGATCCGGATTGTTATCCACATCTTGAAACAGATTAAATAATTCCTCGTCTGTTCCTTCTTGTAATGGCGAATCCTCGAACCCATCATTAACTGCGGCTAATGCCCGCAAAAATATCGTAATGGGCACCATTCGTTTCCGATTGAATTTAAGAGTTATATAATCTCTCTTCCGGGTCTCAAATTCCATCCAGGTTCCTCGATCAGGAATCAATTTTGCAATTGCCAATCTGCGTCCAGTTGATCGATCAACTGGTGCCTCAAAATAGACGCCTGGAGAACGAATCAACTGAGAAACCACGACTCGTTCAGTACCATTTATAATGAACGTTCCCTTTTCGGTCATTTCAGGGAAGTCACCTAAAAAGATATCCTGTTTAATTTTTTCGGGAATATCCGGTCCACCAAGCAATACCGTTATATATAGTGGCGAAGCGTATGTTAAGTCGCGCTCAACACATTCCTCAACTGTATTCTTTGGATCGTCAAACCAATATTTCAATTCCCATTCTTCTGATTCTTTTGTCTTGCTGGGAAAGTAAAGTTTCATTCCTTTGTTATATGATTCAATAGGGGAAATCTCATTAAATAAATCTGCTAATCCCTCTTTCTTCAAACGTTGGAATGATTTTAACTGCACATCAATTAATGCCGGCAAAGATAAATCGACTTTTATGCGGGCATAATTCTTGGTGGGTAAGACTTTAGGCATACAGTCTCTCCTGAAAGAACTTATAATTTACCATGAATAGTTACAATATGAAACGCGTAACAATGCCCTGGCTTGCTCAGCCAGGGCAACAAGCGTCCCCATTGAGTAAACAAAAACAGTCAATGGTCAATTAACCACTAACTCCAATCAATAATCTAATTAGAACTGTTATTATAGTTTGAATTACTAATTTCAGTCAAGGGAGAATTTGAGATTTTTCTATAAAATTATCTACAGTAGTTAACAAATAGTCGGTAAGTTTAACCGATTATTACCTTATAATACCATAAAGCAATTGCTAATTATTTTCTTTGAATAGGATCAGGATGAATAACACTAAATTCATAAACTACCACGCTGGATATGTAGCAGTCATGGGAAGACCTAATGTTGGCAAAAGCACTTTGATAAATGCGCTCCTAGGTCAGAAAATTACTGCTGTTTCTCCGCGCCCCCAAACAACACGACACCAACAATTAGGAATTTTAACCCTTGAAGACGCTCAAATCATATTTATAGACACACCAGGTTTACACAACCCGCATCATAAACTTGGTGAACATATGAATCGGGAAGCATCAAATGCCATAAAAAATTGCGACCTTATCCTGTTCATCGTTGATATAAACAAATTTCCTCCTCATCAAGAGGATCTAATATTAATCTACTTAGTAAACGAACTCAAATCCCCCCCACCCATAATTTTGGCAATGAACAAAGTTGATATTCTAAAATCGAAACATGATCAAGAAAATATCTTTCATCATGCCAAAGCATATCAAGACCTACTTCCGAAAGCCCAAGCAATCCAAATATCTGCACTGACAGGAGAAAATCTTGACTTGCTTATTGATACAATCACCCAGAGTCTTCCCCAAGGAGAACCATATTACCCCGAAGACCAAATCACCGATCTTTACGAGCGCGACATCGCTGCTGACCTAATTCGCGAGGCTGCACTTATCCACCTAAAAGATGAAGTACCTCATGCAATTGCTATACGGATTGACGAATATACTGAGCGGAATGAATATACCGTCTATATTGCTGCGACTATTTTCGTAGAAAAAGAATCACAGAAAGGGATCGTCATCGGGAAAGGTGGACAAATGCTAAAAAAGATTGGTTCAAGTGCACGAAGAGAAATTGAATCCATGAGTGGCAAAAAAGTGTTTCTGCAGTTGAGAGTAAAGGTGAGGAAAAATTGGCGCAACGATGAAAACACACTAAAGAATTTTGGCTTTTGATCTATAAAAAATAATATATAAGGATTTATCATGCCAACAATATTACTCTGGGTCACTCTTATTATCGCGGTTATCAATTGGATTTCAATTTCGATCCATCTAAAAACCTGTAACTATATTTCCAAACCCGCCACGATTATTGCCTTAATGGCATGGTTATGGCAAGTTAGCGGATTCCAAGGTCATAGAATCTGGTTTGCAATCGCTTTATTTTTCTCGCTAATTGGCGATATCTTCCTTATGCTTCCCAAAGAACGCTTTTTATATGGTTTGCTTGCATTTATGCTGGGGCATCTCGCCTATATAATCGGATTGAATAATACCCCGCCCCCTATAAATCTCGCATCGCTCTCGATTTCATTAATTGTAATTTTCACTGGAGTTGCTATCTATCGAGTAATCTCATCTTCCTTAAGAGAGAAAAATCTGCGAAAACATGAAAAGCCTGTTCTCGTATATACCATAGTCATTAGCATTATGCTCATCTCTGCTCTTCTCACACTTGTCCGAGGAGAATGGAATGCGTATTCATCCCTTCTTGTTTCCTTTGGGGCAATATTATTCTTTTTGTCTGATACTTTCATCGCTTGGCATAAATTTGTAACCCCCCTAAAATGGCGTAATATCCGCGTGAGAAGTACTTATCACCTGGGACAAATAGGTTTGATCATTGGCGCAGTTCTTCACTTTGTCTATTAATCATATTCGAAAATAATTCGGGGCTTGAATTAATACGATTCCTCTTTTGACTTTCGGTTTTCTATTAAGATTTCCCTTGATTCTCAGATAAATGATCTATACTTTCAACATCTCTTGAGTTTCCTTGGATCTCGTTCTGATGATCTATAACTGGATTTTCGGGATACTCCTGAGTACCAAAACGGGTTATGAGGACAGCACCCAATCCCCAAATTCCAACAATAAATTTCGGCATTACCCCGATACAAGGTACTACTTCATCAAAACCAAGAACGACAAACATGAGGATGATTGTACCTAATCCCGCATTTATCGCTGGAGCCCAATCTTGGTTTATCATCTTAACAATCCGATTACCCAGTTCATACCCCAGAGAGATTACTCCAAAGACCCATACAATCAAAAATACCATTACTATTGCAATGCTAATTGGAATGAATATTATGGTTATCGCCAAGAGGATAACCGCAATAGGCGAAATGATGGATAAAAGCAAACCTAATCCCAAGGTAATAACTGGGTTTGTGATGGCAGCCTGAGCCACTCGACTACTATGTTTCTCTAGAATCATCACAACAATCGTTGCTATAAATCCCCACATAAGCACACGAAAAACAAACCAAACAAGATTGACAACTGGACTAAAATTAATTTTAGGAAAAGATATACCCGGAAGATTGGTGCTTCGAATATTAGATTTTAACGGTATTCCAAGTCCGGTAACAACCTGTCCCCGAATTTGTGCACCATTTGCACGGAGAAGAGCGACTCCAAGCGTGGCAAGGTCACCGTTGACCTCTGTGTGTTCCCCTAATCGAACAACCCCGCCAAGCCCAACCAGATCTCCATTGATTTGTCCATCAGCATCTAAGGTTCCGCCAATCAAAACAATGTCCCCATTAACAACAGAACCGGGTTCTAAGGTGACAACACCACCGAAAACCACTAAATCCCCATCCAATCTTTCACCCTCGGAAAGCACATACGTTCCGCCAAACACTAACTTATCATCGTGTAATCCCCTTGCTAACGCCTTATTGGGAATCATCAATACAAATATCAATATAACGAACACAATTAGAGCAGGTTTTTTCATGGTTTCACCTTCCGTCTAGAAAAGTCCAATCTATTGAGTAGGACAAACCATAAGAAGCAAGTAACCATCATCAAGGTTAATGACATTATCCAAAAGATTGGCGGGAATACCCCTGGAATTGTTTGAAACAACACCAAAATAATTTCTAGTATGATATTTAGCGCTGTGTATATCGATGTAAAGCGAGCAATCATCGAGAGTAATAGTTGGCTAGGATTCAAGAAATAGCCGGAAAATTGGAATCCCAAGATAAATAGCGCAATTAACAAACCATTACCAATAAGAACCAGTAATATCAAGGATTGCCATCGATTCCTAAATATTTCTTCCGTCTTCTTCTCAATGGCTAGGCGTTCTCTCCAGCGATTTGAAAATCCCAATCGTGGCTCAAGTTCAGGTGTGGTCGCAAAAAGGGTCTCAACGCTTTCTAGATTCTCTTTTAGGTTACGGCACTGTGCGCATTTTTGCAGATGGTCTTGCAATTCATAAGATTCATCTGGACTCAGTGGTTTATCTGAAAGGAGTAAATCCTCAAAATGTTTATGATTCATTTCGCACCCTTCCGTTAGCCAACATGCCCGTTTTCTGATATTCCCATGTTTTTGCTAATTCTCGTTTAGCACGGTGCAAACGCGATTTAACAGCGCTTACAGTCAATGAAAGCGCATTCCCGATTTCTACATATGAATACCCATACCAATAACGCAAGATTACTGCAGCACGATCTTTTGGATTCAAAACAGATAATAGGGACTGAACTTGTGCTTGTTTTTCTTTCATTGTGATAACAGTTTCCGGAAGTGGGTTAGGGTCAACGGGTGCCATCCAAGCATATTCCTCATCATCAGTAGAAAATGACTGGATATGCTTTTTTCGCAGTTGGTCGATACAATAATGTGATGCAATCGATAGAAGCCAAGTGACAAAGGAACGTGATGTGTCATACCTGCTGATTGATTTATACGCACGTAAAAACGTTTCTTGGGCTGCATCCTCGGCACTATTAACATTGCCTAACATCCTATAACATAAGTTATAAACAGGCTTTTGGTAAGCATCTACCAAATGAGAAAAAGCCTCGTCATCACCTCGCTTTACCGCTTCGAGCCATTCTGACTCGCGGCTGGTCACTATGCTACTCCTGTCAAATCTTCACTCTATTTTTTTATACGTTACAAGGGTTAGTTAGTTGCACATAACCAGGACCATTGAGTTTATGTCTCTAGTAATACCGTATTTGCCAGTTTTTCTATAACGCCAATTACACCTGAATTGTCTAAATCTTTCATGCCTAATTGAAGCATAGCATTAAAAAGTTGCGTATGCACCGCAGCACTTGGCACAGGTATTCCATATTCGCGAGCAGTATCCATCACAATACCCAAATCTTTTGCTTGCATATAGGCTTTGAATCCCGGCTGCCTGTTCCCTTCAAACAAACGAGGCGGTTTGACATCCAGCGTCCAACACTGAGCCGCACCTCCTTGGATTGCTTTAACAACTCTCCTAGGATCTGCACCTGCTTTCTTGGCAAAAACAAGCAATTCCGCCATCGCTACCATCTGGGCTGCGACCATAATTTGATTTGCTGCTTTTGCAATCTGACCTGCACCGGCACCTCCAACATGTGTAATGGTTTTGCCCTCTACCTCTAACACTGGACGTGCAATTTTAATGGCTTCTTCTGGACCACCTATCATAATTGCGAGCGTTCCGCGTTGTGCACCTATATCCCCTCCACTAACAGGTGCATCCAAACACATTACGCCATAAGCCCCTAATGTTTCGGAAATCTTTCTGGCTGTTGCAGGTTTTATCGTTGAGTGATCTATAAAAACCAGTCCCTTTCTCGCCGAGTCAATAATGCCTTTCTCCCCTAAAACGACCAATTCCACATCTGGCGAATCCGGTAAATTCGTGATTACGATATCAACTTGTTCCGCAACCTCTGCAGGAGAGTGCGCTTCCTTTGCACCTTCTGAAACCAACTCTTCCAGCGCCCTTCGGCTTCGATTATGAACGACTAATGGAAAACCCGCTTTTAGGATATTACGTGCCATGGATTTCCCCATAATTCCCAAACCAATATATCCAACGCTCACCTTATCCTTCATTCAACATCTCCTTTTATATATATGCTTTCTTCCTCATATTTTGACCATTAGGATAAATAGACCATCCCATTTATCTGATACAGCCCTGTCTATTCCTAATAACTTTGTCTGGAAGCGTCCACCATTCCCTAATCTTTGGATCCATTCCTTCCTCGACGTTCATCAAGCCCTTTCAGAAATGTATCCAGGATTTAAATATTCTCCACAGACAAATCCATCCTACACCTAGATACATTAAGGCATTGAGCCTTTCAATTGTCTTGATAACGTTGACGAATTTTTGGAACTAGGTATTCATTAAATGCACGTTTCATATCATAATCCGGCTTCCAATTCCAATCCCGCCTTGCTGCACTATCGTCTAAATCTGCAGCCCAACTATCAACGATCGCCTGCCTTTTAGGGTCAGAGTCATACGTTATCTGAGCATTAGGGAAGGATTGCAATACCTGATCACGAAATTCCTCGGCAGACAAACTAAAACTTGTAACGTTATAAACTCTTTGATTCAGTTTTTCCACGGGGGTATTTGCAAGCATAACGAGGGATTTAACAGCATCTGGCATCGCCATGAATGGAATACGCACATCAGGATCTACAAAACATTCATAGGGCTCTCCCTTGGCTGCTGCGTGCAACATCTCTGGACCATAATCGCTCGTGCCGCCACTGGGTGTCGTAAATGCACTAATCAAACCAGGGAATCTCAGACTCCTGAAATCCAACATCACAGGTTGTTCCGCGGCTAACTGACGATAGTACTTGCTAAAATAAATTCCCAACATTTCACAATAGAGTTTATTGCTCCCATACATTGTCCGAGGGTTATTCCATTCCCATTCCCTGACTCTGGCATATTGTGTTTTTGTTTCTCTATCTGGCAAACCATAAACAGCAATTGAACTGGGAAAGATGAATAATACAGATTTTCCGCGCCATTCTGATTGTTCAGCAGCCAATTTCAACAATCCCAATGTACCATCAACATTTACGTGGTGCGCCATCTCAGGTGTATATTCTCCGCGAGTGGACAATAAAGCAGCAAGATGAAATATCGCTTCAAATTCATATTCACTTACAAGCCTTGCTAACAAAGATTCATCAAGAATATCTCCCTGAATATGAGTAGAGAGATGAGCAACATCATCGGGTAATGGGTCAAGGTCAAGCGTTAATAACGGGATATCTCCCTGTCCCAACTTTTCGATAAGTGCACATCCAATCTCACCAGCCGAGCCAGTGACCAGAATTACCTTCTTACGCATAAGTTACTCCTTTCCTTAAAATACTCAGTCATAAAACCTTTCCATTAGCGACGTACATTTTTTCCCTAGCGTAGTTGATTCATGCTAGAATAAAATTACGCATTACAATTGTACAACACCTTAATATATTTAATAACATTGTGATAATTCTATAAATAAATATATTTTTTTTTGGAGTTTCATATGTCTCTTGATATTGTCGTTGGTACACAATGGGGAGATGAAGGAAAAGGACGAGTCGTCGACGTCCTGGCAGCGAATGTTGATTATGTCGCCAGATTTAATGGCGGTGACAATGCGGGTCATACAGTGACTGTAGGTGAAAAAACTTTCAAACTCCACCTCATCCCTTCAGGTATCATTCAACCACATACGATTGCTCTAATCGGTAATGGTTTGGTGATCAACCCGGAGATTCTCGTTCAAGAAATGAATATGCTAAAGGAATCGAACGTAGAAGTAAACCCAGAGCGCCTTAAGATTTCATTTGCCGCACATTTAATTACGCCTGGTCACCTCGCACTTGATAAAGCCAAAGAGACACTTCGCGGTGGTAAGAAAATAGGTACAACGCTTCGAGGAATCGGGCCTGCATACAACATGAAAGCATCTAGAAATGGCTTGAGAATGGAATCCATGCTTGATCCGGTCAAATTTCATCATCAAATCACGGATCACATCCATGAGATTAATCGGCAATTAACAAAACTATATGAAATGGATCCACTAGATGCAGAATCAATCGCAGACCAGTACACAAAATATGCCCGCATTCTTGCCCCCTACATCAGTGACCCTTCTCAAATTCTCTCTGAAGCGATTAGAAACGGAAAAAACGTTTTAGCAGAGGGCGCGCAGGGCACACTACTCGATTTGGATCATGGTACTTATCCATATGTAACGAGTTCTCATCCAACTGCAGCGGGAGCATTGATTGGATTAGGTCTGAGCACAAGTTTTGTGGATCGTATCATTGGTGTAACAAAAGCGTTCCAAACGCGAGTCGGTGAAGGCCCTTTCCCAACAGAAGTATTTGGAAATATAGCAGAACGTTTGCGGGGAACGGGTGTAAATCCATGGGATGAATTTGGGACAACGACCGGCAGACCAAGGCGGGTAGGATGGCTTGATGGTGTTTTGCTTCGATATACAAGTAGAATCAATGGTCTATCCGAATTAACTGTAACTAAATTGGATATCCTCAGTGGCATTCCAGTAATAAAAATCTGTGTTGCTTATCAAATGAATAACAAATCATTTCCAGACCTTCCCCTTGGACCAGCTGATTTGTCACCCTTTACTCCAATATATGAAAAGATGGAGGGATGGGAAGAAAATATAACTGGTGCTCGTCATTGGAAAGACCTGCCCCTTCAAGCAAGAAATTATATTTTACGCATTGAAGAGATATGTGGTGTGCCAGTAAAATTCATATCTGTAGGACCCGAAAGAAGTCAAATTATAACCATTGACTAAACAATGGATAAAAATACTTTATCTACAATTAAAAGGAAAAACAGAAAAGTGGATTGGGGCACAAATTTCAACGCCTTCTTTAAATTAGATGTATTATTTGCATTTTTTGCATTGATACTCTCCGCTTGTATTTCTCAGCCAACGATTGTAGCCTATCCTACTGATACACCAACTCCAATTAAGACCATTACCCCAACAATCATATGGTTTCCCAAAACCTCAACTTCCACAACCCAACCACGTGCTATCATCACACCCACTCCAAATGCACTGATGCCAATTGGAAACCTTCTCTTGCATGATGGTTTCTCGAAGGGAGAACAGTGGAATTTGGGCAAACAACCTTCGGGCACGATTGCACTTGGAGTAAACGAGATCACACTAACCGTAATCCAACCGGAGGGATACGTATCCATATTTCGCAAAGAGCCTAATATCTCGGATTTTTACTTAGAGATTATGGCAAACCCAACACTATGTAATGCGGGTGACGAATATGGCTTACTTCTCCGTGGAACGTCAACGTCCAGTTTTTATCGCTTTTCTCTTTCTTGTAACGGGCAAATGAGTGTAGATCTAATCTACAATGGAACCGCAACTTCTCCACAACCATGGATAAAAAGCGCATACGTTCCAAAAGGTGCACCGAGCCAAGTTCAGATCGGTGTCCTGGCTAATGCAAATGAAATCTCTTTTTGGCTTGATGATCAATATCAATTTTCGATAACAGACAAACTCTTAAATAACGGATTGATTGGCTTATTCGCCCGTGCTGGCGGCGATTCAGCCGTGACAATAAACTTCTCTGATTTGTACATATATTCATTAAAAGATCAGTAAATTCTTGAAAGAAAAAACTGGAAGATAAAACAGCATGGGTAAACGAGTAGTTAAAAACCGACTCAACAATCTAGATTCAAAATCATGGTTGAAATTTCAGAAATCCTGGTTCATTCATAATCCTCCCCCCCGCAGGAAAGATGTACTTATGCATCCCGCCAAATTTCCAGAGACGCTTGCACAAGAATTTATCGAATTCTTTACGAAGCAAGGAGAATCTATTCTCGATCCAATGGCTGGTACTGGAAGTGCATTGATCGCCGCGCTCCGTGTCAAGCGTCATAGTTTTGGAATTGAACTCAATCCTAAATATGCTAACATCGCCAATAAACTGGTAGATGATGAGCGTGAAAAACTTGGAGATGAATATTCTCAGATTATCACCAAGATTATTCAGGGTGATGCACAGAATATCACAGAAATCATCAAAACAAACAATATCCCATTAATTGACTACGTAATCACTTCGCCTCCTTACTGGGATATGCTCCATCAGAAAGGAGCAAGCACCCAAAAACAACGAAGATTCAATAGCAAACTAGATGTCATTTATTCGGATAATCCAACCGATATAGGGAACATTCATGACTATGAACAATTTCTCGAACAACTAACCGCTATTTATGTGAACATCAAAGCATTCCTGAAACCCAAAGCATATTTGACAATCATCGTTAAAAATGTCAAAAAAGGCGGTAAACTTTACCCTTTAGCCTGGGACTTGGCTAAAAAACTCGAGTCTGTATATACCTTAAAAGATGAAAAAATCTGGTGCCAGGATAACCAACGGCTATTCCCTTATGGCTATGGGAACGCGTGGGTGAGCAATACTTTCCATCATTATTGCTTGCAATTTCGTAACGATGTATAAACTTTAATCTGTTCATTAAAGAAATGATCTTCCCAAAACAATTCTTATGATCACAAGCGATGATGTCTTCAAAATTCCTTGTTCTCGTGATACTATCCGCGCGGGCATCAATTACGCTCTCATTACTCATGCAAAGAGAACCCAGTTATACCGAAAGACCAGGTTTTCAAATATACATCAATCTATTGGGGAGTTTGTTACAAGACTTGCGCTAATCCATCTCTTAACACAAAATAAAATATCTTATTCCATGATAAAAACTTTGCCATTCTCACAACCAGCATTACGTCAAATCGTTGTCAATGGTTGGCGTTGGTGTGTTCATGCCAATTACATTTCAAAAGATCAGTTTTATCGAGCGCATTCCAATTCAATGAAGGAAATAGAAAACCCGCCCGTACTCGTTAGTGTCAGAAAACTAAATGCTAATCATCAACAGAACAGCGATATTCACATCTTTGCCATCTTGACAACAAGCCAAACTACCAAGCAGAGGGAAAAACTAAATAGCGTTTATTGCTACATACCTAATCATAAATGGCATTCAATCCGCAGATGGACAACATTATCCCCATTTGTCTTAATAAACAAAACAACCCAAAAGATCAGTGTCCAGATTGGTGGGATGGATAAATCTCGCACCTTCAAAACAAGTGACTTTGTCGTCAACCCAGGTGAAAAAATGAGTATTGAGAATCATTATTATGCCATCACCCATTTCCTAACATACCAGAAACCTAAAGGCACAATAGAATTAGAAAGTTCAGGATTAAACCTCCATGAGGTAATCCCTTCTCATAAGTGGATAAATTGTTGGGTAGATATTGAGCAATCGATCTTTTTCGGCTATTGTACCCATGAGGATTTTCAAAAACATGCCTATATTCAATCAAAAGGGACTAACCATCCCACATTTGGAAGGCTCACAGAAACCTACTGGGCTTTATCAGCAGAACATCTTTTTCCATTAACGTCCTTGCTTTCTCACACAAAGAATTGGCAATCGGAGATTGGTAGATAGACAAATTCAACTATATATCCCCAAATAATTTTAAAGAGGGATTAAATTCGAGTACAATTATTCAAAACAATTTAATATTGATCATTAAAAAATCCTTTATCATCAATCGTGCAATCTAATGACTCAATTAACCTAATCAAATAAGGAGAAAACTATGTACCAGCGAATAATCATAGTCGGAAATCTCGGACGCGATCCCGAAATGCGTTTTATGCCAAGTGGACAAGCAGTAACCAATTTTTCAGTTGCCACTAATCGCCAATACACCGCTTCTAACGGGGAGCGCGTCAAAGAAACCTCCTGGTTTCGTGTTTCTGTTTGGGGAAAGCAAGCAGAAAATGTTAATAAATTCCTTCATAGAGGGAGTAAAGTCCTAATTGAAGGCAGGCTTTCACCTGACCCGAACACAGGTGGACCACGGGTTTACCAAAGACAAGATGGTTCCTATGGAGCATCATTTGAAATTAGAGCAAACCGAGTTGTCTTCTTAACCTCCCGTGCTGAAGATGAGTCAACCCAAGGTAGTTACACTGAGGACGCAGGAGAAGAAGATATCCCCTTCTAGATAATTTGAAAATATATTCTGACGCTAAAGACAGGGATTAATATAAATGAAGAAACCAATAGAAAACCCCACCCCAGGTGGGAAAATCTTTCCGTTAGAGATTCCCGCTGACTTAGAGATTGTTTATTCAAATATCGTACGCATTACCCATTCACCATCTGAGTTAGTTCTCGATTTTGCCCACATCTTGCCCGGTTCCAATAAAGCCCAAGTCCAATCCCGAATCATCATGAGCCCCCTGAGCGCCAAACTTCTTCATCGCGCACTTGGTGAAAACCTTGCCAAGTATGAAACGAACTTTGGGGGAATCAAAATACCCGGCGGATCCTCATTAGCCGATTATTTGTTCCAAAAACCACCAAAACCAAAAGAGTAATAAACATGGAAAATCTAGAAGAGATAATCGAACAAATCCACCAATCTTTTGAAGCAAAAACAATCGCCCGGGAGAACGCATTATCACAAGCACGTAAATTGATAAGAGAGAGCGCCAATACAATACGCGCTGTTCATCGAGATGAATTTTCACTCGCAAGAGAACATCTAAACGAAGCCAGAACCCTTGCTCAGTCCTTGAACAAGAATTTGGATAAACATCCAGACTTATTTTTTGCGGGTTATACTCAGGATGCTCTCAAAGAATTTGCTGAGGCATCCATCACTTTTGCATTAATCTCGAACGGTAACTTGCCTTCTCCAGATGAACTAAATTTAACGCATGCAACCTATTTAAAAGGACTTGCTGAATCAGTCGGTGAATTACGCCGACGAAGTTTAGACCTTCTCCGGAGAAACAAATCGCAGGAAGCAGAAAAGTGTCTTCAATATATGGATGACATTTATGCAGTTTTAGTCACAATGGATTACCCAAATGCAATCACAGGCGGTCTCAGACGGCTAACCGATATAGCCCGCGGAATAACCGAGCGCACACGCGGGGACTTGACAATTAGCATAAAACAGGAACGTTTGGAAAAAAGCCTGGCTGAATTTACAAAGATGATAACAAAATGAAACTAGATTGCCCAAGGCAAAAATCTGCTCCAAGATTCCGGGATATTCAACAAAGAAGCCTGGGAGGGCGTTGCAGAAACCTTTGCGATCAAAAATATGGCAAAATACAAATCTTATTTACTAAGGACTGACTCTTTTTCAATAAAATATAACGAGAATTTAAATGAATCATGCTAAATTAAAGCCCAAGAGCATCGCTATCACAGCACACCCTACAGTTGAACAAGCATTTCAAATTGCCAAAGAAATCTCCGAATTCCTTGAAAAGAAAGGAATCCACAATGCTTATGGATTGCTTTACGATAAATCGCTGATACAACGAGTAAAAGCCAGAGAATTTGATATATTAATCGCTCTTGGTGGTGATGGCACAATGCTACGGGCTGGTCATCTCTGCGCACCGTTGGGTTTACCAATCATGGGAATAAATCTGGGGCGATTTGGTTTCTTGTTAGAAACCAGGCGAGATGAATGGAAAGAAGCGGTTCGTAAAATTCTCAAAAAGGAATATTGGCTTGAGCGAAGGATGATGTTATGCGCAGAACATTGGCGAACGGGAGAGAAACTTGGCTCGTGGGATGTGCTCAACGAAGTTGTTGTTAGCCGAGGGCAAATCGTACGACCTGTTCATTTGACCACCTATGTTGACAATCGTTTTCTGACAACATATGTTGCTGATGGATTGATCGCTTCGACCCCAACTGGTTCAACAGCATACGCTTTAGCCGCAGGTGGCCCTATTTTGCCTCCAGAATCCAGAAATATCCTTATCGTTCCTGTAGCCCCTCACCTTTCTGTAGATAGAGCAATCGTTCTTTCTGAGGGCTCATTTGTTTCCATAACAGTCCATACTGAACACCAAGCAATCATGAGCGTTGATGGACAAGTTCCAATAGAATTGTCCGATGGAGACGAAGTAAAAGTTCGGGCAAACGATTATAATGTTGAGTTTGTACGCATCCAAGACCCGGGTTACTTCTATCGCAATCTTACGCCGCATATGAACCGAAATCCATCTACAACAAACTATGCCTCTTAAGGTTTTGAATGAACGAAGACACAACGCCTCAATATTGCTATTACCACCCAAACGTTGAAACATCACTAAGATGCAACAAATGTGGTAGACCAATCTGCAGCAAATGTGCTATTTTAACACCTACGGGATACCGGTGTCCAGATTGTGTAAAGGCTCAGCAAAAAAAATTCGATACTGCCCAATGGTTTGATTATCCAATAGGATTTACAGTTGCTGGAATCCTTTCTTTTCTAGGAAGCATCTTCGCAGATAAACTTGGATTCTTTATTATTTTCTTGGCACCAATCGCTGGAACAGTCATTACTGAGGCAGCCCGAACTGCTACGCGGAAGCGGCGCTCAAAGAAATTATTTCGTTCAATTGCCGGAGGTGCCCTGGTAGGCAGTTTGCCAACGCTGCTTATCAGTTTATTTTCCGTCTTCGGGGCATTAGGTAATTTTGGTCATGGAGGACTTGCATTCTTTTCCCCACTCATCTGGAGAAGTGTCTATTCAATTATAGTTACGACCACCGTCTATTCACAAATTAGTGGATTAATATTTAAACGATAATCATAGAATAAGTTTATCCTTGGAAAATTATGTTAATTGAATTACATATCAATAACTTTGCCATCATAGACCACCTTGAGTTAAATTTCCCAGAGGGTCTAATTGTCTTGACAGGCGAAACAGGCGCCGGCAAATCAATTATTATGGATGCATTAGACACTTTATTAGGCAGCCGTGCCGAAAGCATATCCATCCGTGGCGGTGCAGAACGTGCCAATATCGAAGCCACCTTTCAAATCCCGGAATTCTTAAAACCACAAATCCATGAAATACTGAACAAAGGGGATTTGCTCGACGATCCTGATTATGTAATCCTTGAACGAGAAATCAGACGCAATGGACGTAATATTGCCAGAGTCAACGGTCGCACTGTAGGCGTCAGTTTTTTGCGTGAAATTGGCGAACACTTGGTTGATATGCATGGGCAATCTGACCATCTTTCACTTTTAAAAATCAACCAACATCTAGGATTCCTAGACCGGTTTGCAAGACTAGATTCCCTACTAGACCATTACCACAGCGTTTACCACAAATTACAAGATGTGGAACATGAATTAGAAACATTACACCAGGATGAACAAGAGGCTGCTAGAAAAGCCGATTTGCTTACGTATCAAATCAATGAAATCACCTCAGCAAAACTTGAAATTGGTGAAGAAAAAGCGCTCCGTGAAGAAAGAAACCGATTGGCAAATGCTGAAGGACTCGCATCTGCTTGCCGTGAAGCACTATCCTTATTAGATGAAAGCAACCCAGATTCACCATCAATTAGCGAATTGTTTGGGGAAGTCTTTGGCGTCATTCAAAAGGTTGCAAAACTTGATAATTCCCAAGAAAGTTTAAGCGAACTCTCAACCACAATTGATGGAAATCTGACTGAATTGGCTAAGAATATTCGAAGTTACTCCGAATCAATTGAATACAATCCCAAACGCTTAAATCAGGTCGAGGAACGTATTGAAACAATTTACAAATTAAAACGAAAATATGGGAACTCTATAGAAGAGATACTTCAGTTCTCCATTCAGGCTCAGCAAGACTTAGAGAAAATTACCCACGCAGAAGAAAGAATAGATTTCCTTGAAGATAAGAAAGAGACTTTACGAAAAGAAATCGTCATTCTGGGCAGTGAATTATCCGACAAGCGACATGAAGCAGCCCTGAAACTACAACAATTACTAGATAAGGAATTCAACGATCTCAAACTATCACAAGCACATTTTAGGGTTGACTTTCAGTTTCGTACTGATCCGAATGGTGTTTTATTGCCAGACGGCAATAGAATCGCTTTCACATCTAATGGTTTAGAGCGTGTCGAGTTTCTCATTGAAACCAATCCTGGTGAAGGGTATAAACCCTTGGCGAAAATTGCCTCCGGCGGAGAAACCGCCCGGATAATGCTCGCATTGAAAAACGTCCTCGCTCAAGCAGACCATATTCCAACCTTGATCTTTGATGAGATTGACCAAGGGATTGGTGGTAGAGTTGGAACAACTGTCGGTTACAAATTATGGAAATTAACTACCCAACATCAAGTCATCTGCATAACCCATTTACCGCAACTAGCGGCGTTTGGTAATGTGCACCTCCATGTTGAGAAAAAGATACAAAATAATAGAACAATTACCCAAGTTACAAATGTAAAGGGCGAGGAACGAACAATTGAACTCGCGCAAATGCTCGGCAACCTTAGCGAAGGAACGATTAAGTCAGCCAACGAATTGCTTTTTACGGTTAAACAAATGATCAAAGAGGAAAAATAGTCACACCAGAAGAACCTTTTTACGCTTCGTAAGGTAAATTTCCACCCCTTTTCGCTTAGGATAATTCAATAAATTTGGTCTCATTTTTGCATAAATGAGAAACTAAATGACTAACAATTTTTTTTATCTGGTATCGAAAGCATGTGAAAAATGTGGTTTGAAATGCTGAAGTATCTTCATTCTCTGAATTATTGGTAAAATGTAAGAATGCAACCAGTCACTAGAATTCTACGGCAAAGATTTAAAAAGCGAACAAAAACCAGCAAAACACAAAATAGTACGGTGGGTCTAAGTTGTGCCACGCTTATTAGTATCCTCAGCATTACCATCGGTATTACATTCACATGGTTTTACGCATCCATCACAAGAAATTTGCCGTCTATTGAAAAAATATCAAGCCTTCTGGAACCCCCTGATGGTCTTTATTTACATCCAACTATTTTCTACGACCGAAGTGGCACTCATCCCATCTACACGCTTGAAAACCCTGCAATATCAGAGAGAGAATACTTTCACTTAGAGCAAGACACGGGAATTCCTGAATATATCCCAAATGCTTTTGTTGCTGCTTCGGACCCTTTTTTTTGGACACATCCTGGATTCAATTACCTTCCCAATAGAATATCACAAAAATCCATAACACAACGTTTATGTGATGAACTTCTATTATGGCGCGAACCAGCCTCATGGCAACTTGAGATAAGGGAAAGGATACTCGCACTACAATTAACCAGTCAGAAAGGACGCCAGAAAATACTTGAATGGTATCTAAATAGCGCCTATTTTGGTCACCTCGCGTATGGGCTAGACTCGGCTGCAAAAATATATTTCGACAAAGAGCCTCAAGACCTGTCTTTAGCAGAGGTTGCCATGTTGGCTGCAATATCAGAGGCACCTGCCCTTAACCCACAAGACACCCCTAAAGCAGCGAATGAACGCCAGCAAATTGTTTTAGATGAAATGGTAAAGTACGGTTTCATCAATGAAAAAGAAGCACAGAGAGCAAAAAATGAGCGGTTAACATTCAAACAATCTGCTGAACCTGAACAGAAAATAGCCCCTGCATTTATCGGTTATGTGCTCAATCAAATTACCCCAATTATTCCTATTGAAAAAATCGAACATGGTGGTTTCCAAATCATCACAACACTCGATTTCGACCTGCAAATTCAAGCCCTTTGCACTCAACAAATCTTTATGAGTAGAATGAGAGAAGATGCTTCTGAACCCGATGAACTCTTTGGTCAACCATGTAAAACAGGAAGATTAATCCAAACCTTCTCCATTTCACAAACAAAACTGCCTAATGAACTCAATACAAATCTAATAATCTATGATCAACATAAGGGAGAAATTCTTGCGCTTGTAGGTCAAACCGATAAATCAGCAAATCCATCTATGCTATCAACCCATGAAGCAGGTTCAATGATCACCCCTTTCATTTATTTAACAGCATTTACAAGGGGTTTTAATCCCGCATCCATGATTTGGGATATTCAACCTAGTTCATCGGATCCGAATAACACAATCCCAAATCCTGATGGGTTATACCATGGTCCTATTCGCTTGCGGATTGCACTTGCAAATGATTACCTCAATCCCGCTGAAAGAATCCTACAACAAATTGGCGAAGATAATGTGATTATCACAGCACATCAATTGGGTTTGAATTCTATTCAAGAACCACTGTTACCTGATGGGAAGTTTTCCGATTTGCTGCACCTTGTTCAAGCATTTGGCATATTTGCTAATCAGGGTATTGCCATTGGTCAAGAATCGTCATCCCCTCAAGACAATATGCCACCTCAACCCATCAGTCTATTTAAAATCATCGATAATTACGGATCAATATGGTTCGAACAAGATCAGCCAACCGCTCAACCTATTATTAGTCAACAACTCTCCTATCTGATCACAAACATCCTTGCTGATGAACCCGCTCGATGGCAAAGCATGGGACATCCTAACTTACTTGAAATTGGACGCCCAACAGCGGTAAAAACGGGTTTTTCACAAA
>DUEG01000090.1 GCA_011176615.1 Anaerolineae bacterium
AAAGGTAAACTACCTCACTTTTCATTTTATGAAGTATCATCAAAAATTAATACTAACAAGATATTCGTTCGAGATATACATAAACTTTGGTACCATAAAGGACTTCCTGGAATCGCAAAAAACATTGACGAGATTGCATTATATCTCTCCCAATATACGCAAGATGATCAATTCAAACGCATAATATTTATTGGAAATTCCATGGGCGGTTATGCAGCGCTTCTTCTCGGAACCCTGCTCTCAGTTAATACTGTTATTGCATTTTGTCCTAAAACATTTATATCCCCAGCAATGCGTTTCTTCTCCCAAGATTGGTCTAATTGGCGTCAGGTTTGGAAACTCTTTTGGCTGCCAAGCGCACAACGCAAATATTTTGATCTAAAAAGCCTATTGAAACGAAAATCACAAGGAACTCATTACCATATTTATTACTCCACACAAAAACGGATTGACAAATTACATGTCCTTCGGATTAAGGAATATCAGAATATTACACTTCACTCATATAATATTGGCGGTCACGGATTAGTTAAACATCTGCGCAACACACATAAATTGCGAAGAATCCTGCAAAAACATATTCAACAAACATAAAACAATAACACGCACACAAAAATAAAAACAGGGGATCTTTTTCTCATCATATAGTATTCGTTATCGCTTCTTTTCTTTTTTACATTCAATCCCCCCTCCAACGATTTGGTTTTTTCAGGTTTCTGCACTATTTCTCGATATAGTTATCAAACCAATCATCACCCATGGGAGCATTGCAAAAAAGCCTGCTAAACCCGCACCCTGCAACCCAATTCGCAAATCTAAGAGAACACTGCTCAACCCAGTAATCGCATAACCAGTCACAGCGAGAAAGTTAAACTTTATATCCTTGTCAATCAAATCGTTTGGAACAAAATTTGAAACATACATAAACAAAAATATCGTAACAAAAATCGTTAACCACCATCCCCAGAAATTCTGCAAAGGAACACCAAAGTATGCGCCATCGATTTCCCAAACCCAATGCCCACCAGCCACCATCATTGGATCCATTGCCATGTCCCATGCGGTCATGATCACCCCTCCGGTTGCTGCAACGCCTAATTTCCACCATGCCTTACTCCAATGAGGAGGAATAATCGTAACAGCAATTACAAAAGACGGGTATGCCATCATGAACCATGCTAGCGCAATAAGATAAGGGACAAGCCCCAAGAATTTTGGTCCCAACGTTAAAGTATAGTGATATGGACCATAAACAATCCCTGTAGCAACACCCACTGCCTCAAATATCATGCTGACTACAAAGGTCAGGCTAACCAACAATATAGTCTTCACCAATCCAAGTTGTTTAAAAGAGTGAAGGAACACAAAGGTAAACCCAAACATAGTCGTTAATCCAGTAATATAACCTGGAAGTTTATATCCAAAATAAGCACTCCCAACACCAAAGATAATCAAAACAGCATAAATAAGAAGCATTAATCGGTCAATGCTTTTTAATCGACCCATTTTTATTTTTCCTCCCATCCCATAATCTTATTCGGTATCCGTATCTAGATCCATGAACATTTTATACGCCCTTTTCATATTTCTAAATCTAATATACATACTCACTAAATAAAGGAATATTATCATAAAGATCACTGCATATCCAGCAATCATATACTTGGTTGTTTCAGCGGGAGCCTGTTGAAGATATATAAAGAATAGCATATAAGACCTCATTTATTAATCAATGTCCTTCATACGGAGTTGTTCGACTTTATGAGCCAACGTTCCCAGACGAATGCGGTGCCAGAGCAAATCGATAAATAGAACAGAGAAAGCAAACAAACTAAAGAAAAAAGTTTGGAGCATTTTAGAGGACATATCAAATCCGCCTGCGGCGGTTGGATTGCCGCCACCTACGACAACCGGATGGATAGTTCGTAACAATCTTATCGAAATAAACGTCAATGGAACGCTTAAAAAGCCCAAAATAGCGTAAACCGCCCCAAACCTAGCACGTCTATCTGGGTCCTCTATACCTTGTCGCAACATCATATATGCCGCATAAATCAGTTCTACGATTGCCGCGGTCGTAAGTCTTGGATCCCAGGTCCACCATGTATTCCAAATTGGTCTTGCCCAAATTGACCCCGAAATAATCGCAACAAAAAAGAACACAAGACTGATCTCAATCGCTGCAACACCTACAATATCCCATTTTTCTTCCCCCTTTGTTAAATAAACAATTCCTGCGATCGCTGCAACTAAAAATCCGAGCATACCTACCCACGCCGTTGAGACATGAAAATAAAATACACGTTGAACCTGACCCATGACCGCTTCAAGAGGGGCATAAAAGAAAACCATAACCACGGCAACGACAAATAAAAATGCAGTAACAAAATCAAGACCAATCAATAAACGAGGTTTTGGTATCATCATGAACCTCCAAAGAAAATATATATCAACATATAATCCTATTCCTCAACCACATAGTCAAAGACCATATAAGCAATCGCTGTGAAGATTACGTCATAGACTATCAAAATATTCAGCCAGGGTGAAATCTCATCATAAGATACCCCTTGTAGAAATCCGCTGCTTGCTTTAACCGCAGCCAGTAACACAGGGATTACCAACGGAAACAGCAAAATTGGGAGCAGAATATCCCGCGTTCGCGCTTGTATAGCCATCGTGGAAAGCAATGTTCCAACTGCTACATACCCTAAAGACCCAAGTATGATAGTGATGATCAAACCAGGTACAAAGAGATTAACATTATAAAGTACAGTATAAATTGGCAACACGATTATCTCTACCAGGAACATAAAAATCAAGTTGCCAATGGCTTTACCAAAGTAAATTGCACTGCGGTCAACGGGCGCCAATAATAATCCGTCTAAACAACCTCGATCTTTTTCCATAGACATCGATCGATTAAGTCCTAAGGTTCCTGCAAATGCAAAGGTTACCCAGATCACACCAGCCGTAACATTTTCTCTGGCTCTGGCATCCAGTTCTAATGCAAAATTAAAAATCAAAATAACCAGCAATGAAAAAACAAACATCGCGGAAATTAATTCCCGGCTTCTTAACTCTGCTGAAATATCTTTCCATACCACTGCCCACACGGCATGGAAAAAATTAGTGAGCGGTCGCGGATTGGTTACTTGATATGAATCCCTTAGGTTATCGCTCAAAGTTCAAACCTCATTAACAATTTTTCGATAATATGCCATTAATCCATCAGGGTCAATCTCGGATCGTTGGACAGAAGCGGCAATCTTCCCATGAGAGAGAATATCAAAGCGCGTCGCAAGATTTCCTGCTACCGATAAATCATGTGAAGTCATTACAACTGTCCGTCCTCTCGCCGCTACTTCACCGAGCACATGATTTAACATCGCACAAGCATCTTGATCCAAGCCGGTATGCGGTTCATCGAGCAACATCACTTCAGGATCGTGAAGCACAGCCCTACCAATGGCTAATCGTTGTTGCATACCTCGAGAAAAAGTGCGTACTAAATCACGTCTCCGACGAGAAAGTCCAATCAACGCTAGGACTTTATCAATCCGGTTCTCTAGATTTGACACTGAATACATCCGCCCATAAAAGCGTAGATTTTCTTCAGCGGTTAAATCCCCATACAGCAAAGGTTGATGCGAAACAACTCCTAATCTTCGCCTTACTGCTGCTGCTTGAGACGGAAGACGAAAGCCAGCAATGAAAACTTCCCCTGACATTGGCTTGGATAAGGACGCTAATATCCTCAATAGCGTTGTCTTTCCAACGCCATTTGGTCCCAGTAATGCAACAAATTCGCCAGATAAGACATCAAAATCCAAGCCCCGCAGTACAGGCTTGGAACCATATCGTTTAACAAGTCGTCTTACCTTGATCATTACTGTTTATTTTCTTGCGCAAGAACAAATCGGAGTTTGTTTTTTAACTCCGCCCGCCGTTGGGTATAAACATTCTCAGGAAGATCCCCTCGTTGATAGAGATCATCCAGCGCGATGATCGCATCCATAATTCTATCTTTGTCTTGTTCAATTTCCTCACTTTTATACATAACAGCCTTTTCTTCCTCGTATGCTTGTCCTACTATTCGCCTCTTTTGATACAAATATCCTCCTGATAAAAGCAAAGCAAGACCAAGGGCAATTGACCCAATGAGGATGTTTTTGGGTGTATTTCCACTATTAATTGATAGTAATCCGCTCATGTTTTTCGGTTTTCCTAGAACCGTAAATGATAAGGTTTCCCCTGGGTTCATCTGCTCTCCGGTATACATCCCATATGAGACACCTTCAACATCGCGTGATCCACTGTATTCTAATTGCGAACTTTTTATATCCACGCCATCTTGTGGAGCCATCACAATCACTGCTGTAGTTGGCAGAAGCATATCTTGGCTTAATTCGAGTTTATTTTTATCATACGGCATATCAAAGGCGAATAAGACTTGATAAGGACTTGAAGCAGGGGAAACAGCCAACGTGTCGCCAAAACCTTCTTCAGTAAGGACATAGCGTTGACCAATTGAACCATCTTGAAAACGCAAATTCAAAGCACCTTCTGGTAAATCAAAATAAACCACTGGCTCTCCTGGACTCGAAGGTATCACTGTCCTCCCGCTTGGATTGGAAATCACATACAACTCTATCACTTTTATCTTGTCTGGTTCGACATAATCAAAGAAAACATGTAACCGATCCACAACAAGCACCGAAACATCCTGCGTCGATTTATATACATGTAATGCTAACGTCACCGTTGCTGGTTGAGTCTCAACGACAAAAATATTTGACCCATATGTCGCCCCATCATATTCGATGGTCGCATAGAACATACGATTCATAGGTGTCGGAACATCAAATAAAGCCGCAGTACCCTCTTCCGACAATGAGACAGTGGTTGAATACACCTTGCGCATATCATCGTACGCCGTTAATATTACTGGCGAATCTGATGGCAATTCTTCACCGGAATCGTTTTCGACTTTAATAAGCACGGTTCCTTTTTCGGGGTTTTCATTTACTTCAGCAGATATCTCCGATTGAGACAAACCCGCACCAGTCGGAGTCGGCTCATGAGATGCTTCAGAAGCTAATGATTTCCCCGAATCAGAGTCACTCGTTTCCATGGGAAAAACAAAAGTAAACGAGCGAATATAAGAAGCAAGCGCCTGGTAATCTGGCTTACTAAAATTAGAGAAAGCCGGCATATCTCCTATACCCGATGAAATCACCTGAATCAATTGATCAGCCGATCTTCCTGTCATATACTTTAAATCCGTTAATACCCTAGCCCCAGGTGCTTTACCCTCTCCGTTGTTTCCATGGCACACAGCACAATTTTCTTCATATAACGCCTTCCCCTTGGTTAGGATTTCAACCGGATTGCTTAGTGAGTATATATATGCAATCACATCCCAGCGCTGCCTTTCTGTAAGATCTTTAAATGGAGGCATGTAATGTTGTAAATTCCCGTTTGTCACAATTTCGTACCATGCTTGAGGCGAAGCCTTACGAGCCTC
Source organism: Anaerolineae bacterium (assembly GCA_011176615.1). GTDB lineage: Bacteria > Chloroflexota > Anaerolineae > Anaerolineales > UBA11858 > G519. The sequence goes on from DUEG01000090.1 coordinate 5,528, forward strand.
TTCGAATACACCCAATGGCGGCACAGAATTTGGCAATTCATCCGACCGAGGCCCATTCCCTTGTCCGGTCTCACCATGACACGGGGCACAATTCTCGAGATATATTGACTCTCCTCGTAAAGAATCAGGAGGAAATACCGGATAAATCGAAGTATTCGCTGTTGATTCCTCTATATGAGCAGTGGGGGTTTGATGGATAGGCGGAGGAGTCACATCCTCCGATAAAGATAAACAGCCCGAAAGCATTAAAGAAAACATTACAACTAGATAAACACAACGTACTTTTGATAAACTTCGCTTCATTAACTCATCCCATTTAGGAAATACATTCTATGAAAACCAGCCCTTTTTATGAACATTTCCCTCGACGGCTTGAAAATAAACATAACATCATCAATATATCAGGGCTTGGTGATTAATCTTGCGCCGCATAAAGAACAGAAGACATCCGATTCTTCCACAGGAGCCCCACATTGAGGGCAAAAACCCGCGGATTTGTTTTGTTTCTCACGTTTACGCTCAGCAATCAAAGCATCCAATTCATCATCGCTTAGCAATATTTTGGATGCGACCGAATCGTTTTCATCTAAAATATCGCTTTTGCCAAATTGGTCTTTAAAATTCGTGTCAAATTGTTCACTCAAGTTCTCTTTGAAAGCATCTAATTGTTTTAATATTTCGGCTCCCTGTACAACAAACATCTTTCGCTGAAGAGGATAATCTTCCTCTGGGATTTTGCGTAATATATGATCAAACTCGAGTTCCTGAAGAGCATTGAGAATACGTTCCTGCTCAGCTAGCAAAGCCGAATACTCTTGCTCTGACTCACTGATAACAGTTGCCTTATGCTCTAATAATGGTTTAGCGATGAATAAAGCAACTAAAACCAACAATGCCAAGATAAGAAAAATCGATCCTAAGTCCATAATCTACGGTTCCAAGAGCGAGTCAATAACGTTTGTTATTTGCGAAAGGGATTGAAACGGTCCCTTTAAGGTAAATGCCAAAATCCCATTACGATCGATGACATAAGTTTCCGGAACACCCCTTATTCTGTACGCTTGGGATATTTTCGTTCCAAGATCTGCGCCATTTGGAAAACTAATGTTGAATTTGTTTAGGTACCCCATCGCTTCTGGTTCTGTATCTACATAATTAACCCCAATAAAAAGCACATCTCCTTGTCCCTTATATTGCCGCCAAGCGGTTTCCAATACTTCTGCTTCTTGTTCACACGGTTTACACCATGAAGACCAAAAATTCACAACAATCACATCTCCACGAAAATCTGAAAGTTTATATTCCATCCCGTCAAACGTCGTAATCGTAAATTCCGGTGCTTTTTCTCCAACTTTGGCTG
>DUEG01000091.1 GCA_011176615.1 Anaerolineae bacterium
CAGCTTATGATATCTATGTCTTTGACTATGAAGGATACCTCTACAGTCAACCTTTGGGCTTTATGCTGGCCGACTACGCTGGATACCCCGGGGAAGGACAGGCCCATTATTGGCCGCTAACCGTAGATCCCCTTGCCGTTACATCTGACTTTGTTGGAGATGGCAAGAGTGATCCTGTCAAGTTTGATGTGGCAGGTACGGTATGGTGGTTGAATTCGCGTACAAGCAGCTGGGATTCCGCTTGGCTAGGGGATGGTTCCTATGACTATGTGCCACGTTCTGATTTTGACGGCGATAGAGTGACTGATCCTGCAAAGTTTGATGCGAGTACTGGTATTGTGTCGTATATCAAATCCACAGATGGTACTTGGGAAGAAAAATTCCTGGGCGTGGATACCTATACCTATGTAAGTGGGGCTGATTTTGACGGTGATCTTGAAACCGACCCTGCCAAACTATTACCTGATGGCTCTATTTGGTATCTCGAATCAAGTAGTGGTACTTGGGTAGGGGAATGGTTGGGAGCTGAGAGCTTCGAGTATGTATCAGCTTCTGACTTTGATGGTGACGGCAAAGATGATATGGCTAAGTTCATTGCTACTCCAGGCGTGCTCTGGTATCTACAATCCAGTACTGGCACATGGATGGGGGTATTCTTAGGTTCGGATACCTACGACTATGTGAGTGGTTCCGATTTCGATGGAGATGGTGTTACAGACCCAGCTAAGTATTACGAAAGCAGTGGCGTAGTATGGTGGTTGGAATCGACGACTGGCACTTGGGACGCTGCTTGGCTTGGCGCGGGCACGTTTGCCTTTATTGGTGGCAACGACTTTGACGGTGACGGTAAGACCGATCCGGCCAAGTTCGATGCAAGTACAGGTGTCTTGTCTTGGCTGAAGTCTAGCACAGGAACTTGGAATAGTGTTTACATGGGATCTGATACATATGATGTGGTTAACTAGTAACCATTGTATTTGAATGGATATTGGTAAATAGCTGACTAGTATAATTTCATAAGAGACTATCCTTTGCCGAATGAAGTAGCAATATCAACGGCAATACACACTAATCTCCCAAAGGGAGATATAGAATCAAGGAGTGTGGATGGGAAAATGTCCATCTACACTCCTTTTTTTTGAGGCAACGGAATCTTTTACTTGTTGAAATTTGGTTAATAATGTGTACCAGCAATATTGTTTCGTGCTTTTGATTTTGTTCAACGGGAAGATTTTGATAAAACAGCGATAGATATGCAAGTTAATAAAAGCACAACCTTTATTAAAGATGAATGCTTTGTTAAAGAGACGGCAATTGTTTATGTCAATGGCCGTTTCCTAACTCAGCCAGTCACTGGTGTACAGCGTTACGCGCTTGAACTGATGCGTCACATGGACTGGTTACTTGAAGAATTTGCTCCCAAATTAGAATTAGTTTGCTTAGTTCCTCCTCAGGATTTCCCAAATCCATCCTGGAAAAATATCGAGATTCGACCAATCGGTAGAACTGAAGGAAATTTATGGGAGCAGTTTGAGTTACCTTTTTATTTAAACAGACAACTTCTTTTTTCGCCGGCGAATATTGGTCCTTGGTATTATTCTAAACAGCTTGTCATGTTGCATGATGCATCTGTGTTTGCAATTCCAAAAACCTATTCTTTTGCTTTTCGCATTAAGTATAGGTTCGTTTTTAGACAATTGGCAAAGAGAGCAGTTTTTTTTATGACCAATTCTGAATTTTCTCGGCAAGAACTTGCGCATTATTTGAGAATTGACCAAGAACGATTCTTGGTTACACCGCTCGGTTCTGATCATATGGAATCTGTAGAAGTCGATCAGAGTATTCTGGAACGAGAAAAATTAACACCAAACACCTACCTTCTGTTAGTGGCAAGCCGTAGTAGACACAAGAATTATGAAACTGTAATCCAGGCCGTAAATCTACTAGAACAAGATATCAAACTTGTAGTTGTAGGAGGAAACTTCCAACAAGTGTTCAAAAAAGACGAATTGGTATGCGCCCGAGCTGGTGTTTTGGATTTGGGTTATGTGACTGACCAAGAGCTAAAATCTTTATACGAAAACGCACTAGGTTTTATTGCTCCGTCATTGTATGAAGGATTTGGCTTACCGGTTTTGGAAGCAATGCAATTAGGCTGCCCTGTGATTTCCTCGCATGCAGCTTCATTGCCAGAAGTGGCTGGTGATGCGGCCTTGTATTTTGATCCTCATAATGTGTTAGACATCACCAAAGTTGTTGATTATTTTCTTTCTAACCCTGACCTCAGAGACAATATGCGGCAAAAGGGATACCATCAGGCCGAGAAGTTCACCTGGTCAATAACTGCCCGACAAACTCTTGAAAATATATGGAAAGCGTATAGAATGACATGAATATTATCAGAAGAGAAAATGAATTTGCCCCCATAGAAATTGCTCCTCCGTCATTTTTGGAGTTTCCGAGATTTCGTGAGTTGTGGGAATACAAAGGTTTATTGTTTTTTTTAATTCGTCGAGATATTAAATTGCGTTTTCAACAAACAGTAATAGGTTTTTTATGGATAATCTTGCAGCCATTAATCCAGATGTCGATATTTTATGTGTTTTTAGGCGTTCTGGTTAAGGTTCCTACGGGTAATGTCCCCTATCACATTTTTTTTCTATCGGCATTTATTGTATGGCAGCTTTTTTCGCAGATTATAAATCTTAGCGCCTTAAGTTTAGTAGGGAATATTGGTATCATTATCAAATGTTATTTTCCAAGAATGGTTTTACCTTTATCAACGGTTGTTAGTGCTTTGATAGACTTTGGAATTTCTTTTTTGCTCTTGTTGTTGTTTCTGCTAATTGATAATATTTATTCTTTATCTTTTCGATATTTGTTGATTCCGGTTTTATTAGTGATAACTACAGTTTTTGCATCAGGAGTGGGTCTGCTATTTGGAGCCATGATGGTATTATTTAGAGATATGAAGAACTTACTAGGTTTTATTTTACAGATTTGGATGTACCTGACACCTATCATGTATCCGATTTCAATAGTGCCGGAAAAATATCAGATTATATTTTATTTGAATCCACTCACTGCTTTGGTAGATGCCTATCGCTGGGTGTTTTTAAGACAAGGTAATTTGCCGCGGTTTGATCATCTTTTAATCTCATTGGTCGTTGCAACTGTGCTTTGGTTTAGCGGTGCAATTGTCTTTCGTTCCATGGAAAATAAAATCGCGGATGTGATGTAATCATGGGTCGGTTAGCCATAAAAGCAGAAAATGTATCAAAAAAATATCAAATTCGCCAAGGCTTAGGAGGTCTACAAACTTCATTTAAGGCCATTCTAAATGCGCCATTTAACTGGTTGATGAGACAGAATGGAAGATATACGCATTTTCACCCATCTGAGACAATTTGGGCATTAAGAAACATTTCTTTTGATGTAGAGCATGGCGAATCAATTGGGATAATAGGGCGTAATGGAGCTGGTAAAAGCACTCTCCTAAAAATTATTTCGCGCATTACCCGCCCATCCAAAGGAAAAATCACACTTTATCAGCGGGTGAATTCTTTACTAGAAATAGGTACTGGTTTTAACCCTGATCTTTCTGGTCGGGAAAATATTTATCTCAATGGTAGTTTCTTGGGGATGAAATTATCGGAAATCAAACAGAAATTCGATGAAATTGTAACTTTTTCGGAAATTGAAAAATTTATTGATACACCTGTGAAATATTATTCCAGCGGAATGTATATGCGTCTGGCGTTTTCAATTGCAGTTCATCTTACACCTGAAATATTGATATTGGATGAAGTTCTTGCTGTGGGTGATGCTGGTTTTCAGCGCAAATCTCAGGAGAAAATGGGAGAATTGCTTAGTAGTGGTGCAACGATAATTTTGGTTTCTCATAACAATAATACTATTCGTAATCTTTGCGAGCGGACGATTTGGCTGGATAATGGCGCAATAAAAATGGATGGCACCTCCGATATAGTTGTGGACCAATATTCAAAGTTCATAAGAGAAGAAAATTAATATATGAGAAAAACAAGCTCTTTACCACTATCTACAGAAGCTAAACGGCGTATTAAAATGACAGCGTCCTGCATTGATTGTGAATCGATACCTAAGGTTCCTCAGGCAGGTGAAGTCTTTGATAGCCCTAAGGGCCGTTATCAATTAATGCACAATGGTGTAAAAGTTGTTGAAGATGGTTATTGTGGCAAGTGGATGACAGAACTCATTAGGCGATTACAAGGGTTCCATGAACCACAAGAAGAAAAAGCTTTTTATAAGCTTCTTGACTATTAGACTTTTGACAAAGCATATAAACTCGGCATAAGCCGAGAGTAAGAAAGAACTTTCAAAATTGAATAAACAAGCCGAAATCAGGTCTTTTTGACCACTGCAAGGCGCTTTCGGAGTGCACGGTTCTTGCCTTTTGGCCACCCAGGTGAATAACCCCGACGTTTGGGAATAGAAGCAGGTGTCCCAATCTGCCGAATTATTCTACCCATGTCACGTTGAACGTAAGTGGGCGTTATACGTTTGTTAGCATTAGGCAAAGACTTTTCCCATGGGCGTGGCAAGCTTTCTGCTGAGTCCCGAGCAACCCAAAGTTGCAAGTAAGCCAGGTGAACTAATTGCCACCAAGCTTCTTCATGGGCAACAATCGGTGTTTGAAAACTATCGAGGAGAAGTTTTTGTTTACCAAAGCGAAAAAAGTGTTCAATATCAAAGCGTTGTGTATAAGCCTCGTAGATATCGAGCAGGTCAAGTTCATGCCGACGCTCTCCAATGACGAGCAACCATAACGGACGCTGGAAAACGAGTTCACAATTTTCGTCATATAAGCAAATCTTCACCAAGGTGAAAGGGTGCTTATGCATCGGCATGGGATATGGCTTACGTTTTCCTCGCATGAACATATTATGCCAGCTTTGGATGACAACCTTGTAGGCTCGACCTCGGCAATTTGTGTATGTTGTCGTCACTTCCTCATCTGGTTTGTGCCAGGTCTCTTGATATTGGAGGGAGAAACGTTCCCCATACCAAGTAGGGTGGCCAGCTGAGTCGGATACCATCTCTGAATCAGGCATATGATAATAGATACGATTACTACGAGAACGGGTAATTGTGACTAAACTCTTGTGATGTCGGTTAGCTGACAAATATGCGGGCTTACTATAGCTCGAATCCTCTACTTCAACACATAACTGGCCGTGAAATGGAAGTTTCTCATCAGAAAGTAGAGTGTTCATTTGCTTCGCTCCGACAATCTCTTTGTCTTCGTAACTCCTGATGCGTTGGTTCGACAAGGGAGCCACCCAGGATGATGGTTGTGCCTCTTCTTCAGGGTGCAAGACCACAGTGGAATATTGGTGCCCAATCGTGATAGGCTTATTGCCTCGAATGACCGTTGGATAGTATACAAATCCGCGATCTTCTAACGTGTGGGATGATGCTCTTGGTTGTGGAGTTACATCTGTGCCAAGTAGCCAAAACGATCTTTTCTTTGGTTTCGGTAGATGGTCACTGGCTAATTTTGCCAAATGATTATCCTGCCATTCCCATTCTGATATTGCTTTGAACAAGGCATCGTGTCCGCGCGGAAAGTGTTCTGCTAAACTGAACTCGACCACAGAACTAGCATTTCGGTAACTGCATAAAGCATCTACCAAATTCATCAATGTGTCGGCTCGTTTGCTAAAATTCTGGTATACTTGCAATCGGAACTGCTTCAATTTGGTGGTATTTCTTTTGTCAGTCATACCTTCTATTTTGACGCAGTTCCATTTATTTTTCAACTCATTTTGTCAAAAGTTTAGTGACTATATGCCTAAGAAAGCAACAATGATTGAACTGGGCAGTTATTGGGCTTATTACTCACTTTGGTTTCAAAAACATATTGAGATTGCAAAAAATTACATGATTGAACCAGACCCAAATAATCTTGAAATTGGCAAAAGAAATTTCGAGATTAATGAGATGAAAGGCTCTTTTTACCACGAGGCTATTGGAAAAGAATCTAAAGAATCAAATCCATTTCTTTGCGAAAGTGATAATATAATTCGATCGATTCCAATTATCTCAGTTGATGATTTTGTTGAGCGCGAGGGCATAGAGAATGTTGAATTACTTTTATCTGATATCCAAGGGTTTGAATTGGAGATGCTTGAGGGTTCAAGAAAGTGTTTGGAGCAAGGGAAGATACGCTTTGCGATAATATCAACACATCATCATTCGATTTCAAATGATCCACTTTACACCAGAAATGCTTGATTTTTCTAAGAAAGCTAGGAGCGCGTATTCTAGTTGAACATAGCGTTACTGAATCCTATAGCGGAGATGGTTTAATAGTGGCGTCTTTTAGACCTGAAGATAGTTGTTTCCCATTAATTAAAATAAGTCGGAATTTCTCTTCAAATAGTTTATTCCGAGAATTAGAATATGATTTAAACGAAGCATGGTTAGATATTGAGCGGGCTAAAATTAAA
>DUEG01000092.1 GCA_011176615.1 Anaerolineae bacterium
CCCCGGATGTTAATACATTATGTGAAATTTTTGACGAGGGAGCCGTTCATCAAAGAGTAGGCACCTTTTTTCACCCGAGTTACTTGCCTGCTAGATTCCTGTGGTTGAAACGCACCCAACCGGATCTGTTTTCGAGGGTTGTCCGTTGGATGTCGATTGGCGAGTATATGCTTCTTAAATTGTTTGGGGAGACAGCGGTGAGTTACTCGATTGCATCCTGGACAGGACTGCTCAACCGCTATACTCTGAATTGGGATGATACTCTTTTGTCCTATTTGCCGATACGCCGGGAGCAACTCTCCCCATTGGTTGATGTTGGGCACACTTGGAAAGGGTTGAGTTCTCCATATGCAGAGCGTTGGTCTGCGCTTAAGAATGTTCCCTGGTTTCCTGCTGTTGGAGATGGGGCGACTGCAAATATTGGCAGCGGTTGTATTTCCCCAAATCGGGTTGCGATTACGATGGGTACCTCAAGCGCTGTGCGGGTCGTGCATCCAGGGAACGTTGCTAAGATTCCTAAAGGATTATGGAGTTATTGGGTTGACCGGGAATTGTCTCTTGTGGGCGGTGCCCTTAGCGAAGGTGGCGGGGTTTATGATTGGTTACTGAACACGTTAAGAATTGATTCAAATCTTGATATTCAGACTGCACTAAACAAGATATCGCCTGATTCTCATGGGTTGACCTTTCTGCCTTTGTTGGCAGGAGAGCGTAGTCCAGGGTGGAAGGGAGATGCTCGCGGGGCTTTGATTGGTTTATCTATGGCGAATTCAGCGCTGGAAATATTGCGCGCCGGGATGGAAGGCGTTGCCTATCGAATTGGCTTGATTTATCATTTACTCGAACCATCCTTGCCTTCTGATGCACTCGCGATTGCAAATGGGGGTGCGCTGCTCAACTCACCTGTTTGGGTTAAGATGATTGCAGATGTGCTTGGAAGGACAGTTATCATGTCTCAGGTAGAAGAGTCGTCTGCTAGAGGTTCAGCCATGCTCACCCTTCGGTCGCTTGGCATCGTGCCTGACTTGGATTCTTTCCCGCAAATAACGGGAGAAGAATATAAGCCAAATATAGAATATTACGAACGATATCAGGAAGCCATGCAGCGTCAAAAGAGTCTGTATGAATTCTTGAATACTGAAAGTTATGGAGAATAGGAAAATGACACAGTGTGATATTGGTTTAATTGGTTTGGCGGTAATGGGACAGAATCTTGTGCTTAATATGGATGATCACGGATTTAAAGTGGCTGTGTTCAACCGGACTGTTTCAAAGGTTGATCGATTTTTGAATGGAGAAGCGAAAGGCACAAATGTCGTAGGAACGCATTCGATTGAAGAATTAGTCAGCGTTCTCAAACGTCCTCGTCGTGTGATGCTAATGGTCAAGGCTGGTTCCCCTGTTGATGTTTTTATTGATAAACTGCTGCCGTATTTGGAGACTGGAGATATTATTATCGATGGAGGCAATTCTAATTTTCACGATACGATTCGCAGGACTGAATATTTAGAATCAAAAGGATTTTATTTCATCGGCGCAGGTGTCTCCGGCGGTGAAGAGGGCGCTCGACATGGTCCTTCCATCATGCCCGGTGGTTCGCCTGAGGCTTGGGAGCATGTCAAAGGTATTTTTCAAGCAATTTCTGCTAAAGTGGAAGATGGTTCACCCTGCTGCGACTGGGTTGGGGAGAATGGCGCGGGGCATTTTGTCAAAATGGTACATAATGGTATTGAATATGGCGATATCCAATTAATTGGAGAAGCATACTTTTTGATGAAGACCTTGTTGGGTATGGAACCTGAGGAAATGAGCCGGGTTTTTGCAACCTGGAACGAAGGGAAACTAGATTCTTATCTGGTTGAAATCACCAGGGATATTTTATCTTTCAAGGATGTGGACGGGAGCCCTCTTGTTGAGAAAATTCTTGATGCAGCCGGGCAAAAAGGTACCGGACGATGGGCAGCGATTACGGCTTTGGAGACGGGTATTCCCCTAACTTTGGTCATCGAGGCAGTTCTGGCGCGTTCGCTTTCTGCTCTTAAGGATGAACGCGTTGAGGCTTCTAAAGTACTTCGTGGCCCTGAGATTCACTTTAGTGGTGATAAGGATGCCTTTCTTGAAGATATTAGTCAAGCGCTGTATGCTGCCAAGATCATCTCTTATGCCCAGGGGTACATGCTCATGCGCGCTGCCGCTCAGGAATACAATTGGAATCTCAACTACGGAGGTATTGCGCTAATGTGGCGCGGCGGATGCATTATTCGTTCTATTTTCCTCGGCGAGATCAAGAATGCCTATGAACGCAATCCGCAATTAACCAATTTGCTGCTTGATCCTTACTTCAAAGAAGAAGTTGAGGGGGCTCAACTTGGTTGGAGGCGGACGGTCGCTCGCGCAGCGGAAAATGGGATTCCAGTTCCTGCTATGTCAAGCGCGTTGGCGTTCTTCGATGGCTATCGAACTGAACGATTGCCTGCCAATCTCTTGCAGGCACAGCGGGATTACTTTGGTGCTCATACTTATGAGCGCATTGACAAACCGCGGGGCGAATTCTTCCACACCGATTGGACAGGTGAAGGGGGCGATGTTACGTCCTCCACTTACGATGCTTAAAGATTGAATCGCTGTTTGGATGATATCGGTTCCTATGCAAGATACCTCACGCCTCTGCCTGCATACAATTACCACAAAATCATGGTCGCTGGAACGCGCTATCGATGCCTATGCCGAGAAAGGCGTAACCGGCATCACGGTATGGAGACAGGCGCTGGAAGGCAGGGATCCGGCTAAGGTTGGTCAGCGTATCAGGAATGCTGGGTTAGAGATTGTGTCTTTGTGTCGTGGTGGCTTTTTCCCGGCGTCCTCAGTTGTTGAGCGCAAAGAGCGGCTGGACGAGAATCGAAGAGCAATCGAGCAAGCCAGTGCCCTTGGAGCGCCGCTGATTGTGCTTGTGCCAGGTGCTCACCCATCCCAGTCATTGGGTACTTCTCGTGAACAAATCCGCGAGGGTATCGAAGCCATTCTTCCCCTTGCCGAGGCTAGCAATGTGCGTTTGGGTATTGAACCGCTTCATCCCATGTATGCTGACACACGTTCCGCGATCAATTCGATGGCGATGGCGAATAACTTTTGTGATCAATTTGATTCGCCGTATCTCGGTGTTGTCGTAGATGTTTATCATTTGTGGTGGGAACCTGCTTTAGAAAATGAGATACGCCGTTGCGGGGCATCAGGAAATTTGTTTGCTTTTCATGTCTCTGATTGGCGGCTCCCAACCGAAGATTTGTTGAACGACCGCGGATTAATGGGTGAGGGATGCATTCCAATCCGAAAAATTCGCGGATGGGTAGAACAATCCGGCTTCAATGGTTTTATCGAGGTTGAAATTTTCTCGAATCGTTATTGGGCAATCGACCAAGACGCCTTTTTGGAGTCAATTGTCCAGGCGTATCTTAAGTATGTGTAAAAATGATTTTAGGCTCTCAATGGAGTTCGAACGATTTCTCTAATTAATCAATTGTTTAAGGATTATTATGATGACTGATCTGCAGATAAAAACAACAGTTGTGGGGAGTTATCCGGTTCCTGATTGGCTGGTGGCGTTTCCCTCTAAACCCGCATTACGCGATGCGGTGATGGTGATCCTCAAAACACAGGAACTGGCAGGGATTGATGTGATTTCCGATGGAGAACTCTCGCGTTTTGATCCTAATCATCCGGAAACCAATGGGATGATTGAATACTTTATTACACCAATGGAAAATATCGATACGCATCTTGGGCGGGAGGAATTGGCGCGATTTCGTGCCAAAGCAGGCATGGCTTTCCGTACCCAGCCCGCAGGGGTAGTGTGCGGTCCTATTGGGGAAGGTACGCTCAACTTACCGGCAGCCTGGAATTTTGTTAAACCCCTTACTTCGACACCGCTCAAGTTTACGGTAACTTCCCCGTATATGCTCGCTAAGACTTTGGTCGATAGGCATTATGGCGATTTGCGAGCGATGACCTTTGCGCTTGCAGAAGTTCTTCGTAGGCAGGTTGCCGAGATTGATGCGCCCGTCGTTCAGGTGGATGAAGCCAATTTGCCAGGACATGCCGAGGATGCTGATTGGGCGTTTGAGCCTATCAATCATGTACTGGAGGCAATTCAAGGCGAGCGCGCCCTTCATCTTTGCTTCGGAAATTACGGCGGTCAGTCTATCCAGAAGGGCTTCTGGCGGGATATGCTCGGCTTTCTCAACCGTCTAAAAGTCAACCATTTGGTACTGGAGTTCGCCCGACGCGGTTATGATGAACTGGAAGTCTTCAAGGACTTGCGGGAGGATATATCGTTAGGGATTGGTGTGATTGATATCAAGGATAACGAGATAGAATCACCTGACCTTATTGCCAAACGCATTGAGTATGCCGTTAATGTGTTGGGAGCGGGGCGCATCAAATGGATCCACCCCGATTGTGGATTTTGGATGCTCAAACGTACTGTTGCTGATGGGAAAATGAGATCTCTGGTAAAAGGTCGGGACTTGTATCTCGGTAGGCAATAATCAATTAAGATAAATTTGGAGCAAACAATGAGTGAAAATTTGACAACAACCCTTAAATATAAAGATGTAATTGTAAAGATCAACCGGAACAGCCCTACAGTGTTCATCGGGGAGCGAATCAATCCTACGGGACGCAAAAAAGTGCTCCAAGCCATGAAAGATGGAGATTTCGACATGGTGCGCAAAGATGCTATCGCGCAGGTAAATGCGGGCGCTAAGGTGCTGGATGTAAATGCAGGCGTGCCAGGAGTAGATGAGCCTGCTCTTTTAGTGCAGGTTCTGCAAGCCGTGATGGAGGTGGTGGATGTTCCTTTGAGCATCGACACTGCAAATCCTGAAGCGCTGGCTGCAGCACTGCAAGTCTATGACGGGAAAGCATTGATAAATTCTGTGAACGGGGAGGAGAAATCACTCGATGCTGTCTTGCCAATTGCTAAGGAACACAACGC
>DUEG01000093.1 GCA_011176615.1 Anaerolineae bacterium
GACTGCAATATTGACTTCATTCCTTTCAATGCTAAAACCTCTCCGCCCTCAATATCTATCTTGATCAAATCTGGTGGATGTTCTTCATTTTTTCTCAGGAATTCGTCTAATGAAATTCCCTTAACCACAATTTGATCATCTGTAAAAATCTTCTTACCAACAGAACCTTCAACCTTGCCCATCGCGTTAGAAGGTCCGATAAAGAATTTCGCAAATCTTTCGCTGTCAATCACGGCTTTATCAATTAAAATAACCACGTCTTCCTTATTATTTAGTGCAATATTCTCTTTCAATCTTGTGATATTTTCAGGCAAGGCTTCAAAAGCGAAGACTTTTCCCCTTTCCCCAATAATTTTTGCAAAAACCAACGAAATATAACCAATATTGGCTCCTACATCATAAATCGTCCAACCTGGTTTTACGTAATTGGTGATACATTCCTGTAATTCGGATTCGTAAGTTCCCAGCCAATAATCCTTCTCAGTTTGCATATCCAATGCTAACCGGTAACCATATAACAGACCCCCTGCAATCTCAACATCAGCGATACCATTTGGCATAACTTTATTCAGTCGCGTACGCATGAATTCAGCCAACGGCTTCATTTGATATATTCTCTGTTTAACTGAAACAGGAAGGGCTCTCGCCGCGAACTTCACAATCGTCAATAACATGCTTCTCATGATTTGGAGTACAGCGTTATACGATGAATTTATTTATAAATTTTATCATCATTGGAGCAAGACTTCTACATATGCATTAACCATGTGGTCCAACGAGAACGCTTCCTCAGCACGTTTTCTTGCTCCTGCCCTAAACTTCTCATTAGATTCCAGGATTTCAAGCGCAGCATTCACTAATAGCGGTATGTTAGGAGCGGATAACTGCCAAGGATTTTCTCCATATGGAACGATCTTGCCAGCATCTCTTACCACAATTTCCTGTAACGCGCCTGTATCAAAAGCGACAATCGGAAGCCCGCATGCTATCGCTTCGATAGCAGAATTCGGACATGCTGCGTTAATATCCCCTGAATAAAGAATGTGAGCAGATCGATCTAGTAGAGGAATATCTTCACTAGGAACCAACCCTTTCCACTCTATGGGTATAACCGTCTTTTTCGTAACTTCAGCAATCAATTCCTGACTGACTTTCCCAACTACCATCAATTCAACCTTCGGGTTACTAGGAGAAGTTTTTTTGTTTAATCCCTCAACTAATCCTATGGCTGTATTTAATCCAATATCATACCCGCCCATCAAACTGCCTTCCACTATCAATACACGGTAATGGTCTTTCGGTCGATTATGTTCTCCCCGGGGCGAATAAGATTCAAGATTAACACCATTATAAATCACTGTATTGGCTACTCGGGTTAACTTGTGCTCGCGCTCCCACCATTCCCTAGAAAATTCACTCTGATAAATAATCCGGTCCGCCAGCCGTGATCGTATAAATGAGAGAATTAGATTTCCGTATTCTGCGCGAATAAAATGTCGAATCCCGGTTCTACGAACACGGTGAATCCAATTCATTCCGTCTAAGCGTTGAACAATTGGAATATTTTGATTTTTTATTCGATACAAAGAACCGAGATGATGAGTACCACCGATGACCAAAACCGCATCTATTCCTTGTTCATTAGGATCAAAACAAACATCAATCCCCTTCGTTTGTAATCCTCTTCTGAACTTCTCTTGAAAAGAAACCATTCCCCCAACGCCTTTGAGTCTCGGGATAAGGCAGATCTTTCTCATACAGGTGGCTCCCGAACCCCAATCCTTTTGGCTGGGACGCCCGCCCAAATTTCATTTTCCCCAGTAGACTGAAGCAGCACAGCATTCGCACCAATGATTGTACCTTGACCGATTTTTAATAACCCCTCACCGCCGATAATTTTGCATCCAGCAGCAAGGATAACATCATTGCTAACTTCTACTCCTTTAAAATTCGATTCGGTGATTGCTCGATGAATATCCCCTCTTCCAATCGTCACGCCTGGATATATCTTCACTCTATCCCCTATTTTTGTCCACGGATGAATCACGATTCCAAAACCGCTGTGAGGAATCTCCAAATCTTCGCCTACAACAACAGATATAGGAATCTCTAATCCAAGAATTTTTAATAAATAATAACATCCGCGTCCTACGATAGGAAAAGAACGAGCATATACTAGCGTAGTCACAAAATCTTTAGCCATGAGATCCCGAACCAACCCCTAAACGAGTAATCCTGAATCCAGCAGCCTTCCATGCCTCGTCAGACCAACCATTTACTGTATCAATCAGAATTCTAGTGTTAGTCTTTTCTGCTATTTCATTTGGATCAAGGGTTACTAAGGGCGTATGACTGACTAATAATACGAGTGCATCTGCGTCCGCTATTGCACTATCCAGAGAATCCATCACTTTTAAATCTTTGATTTTCGCATCTTTTTTAAAAGGCTCATAACATTGCACAATTGCGCCTTCATCATGGAGCAACTTTGCTATTGTTATAGCAGGACTCTCCCGAAGATCATCGACATTGGGTTTATAAGCCAAGCCAAGTGCAGCGATTTTTTTCCCTTTTATCTCGCCAAGTGCTTTCTTAATAATCGCAACCACATATTGGGGTTGGCTATCATTCACACCGCGCGCGGCTTGAATCAAGGGCGTGATCTCAGGCGCTGCCTCAACCAAAAACCAGGGGTCTACTGAAATACAATGTCCACCAACACCCGGACCGGGGTGAAGAATATCGACTCGAGGGTGTCGGTTTGCCAATGTTATCGCCTCCCACACATCTATACCAAACTTGTCAGCCAAACGGGAGAATTCATTCGCAATCGCGATATTTACATCTCGATAGGTATTTTCCATTAACTTGACCATTTCCGCTGATGTAGCACTGGTTAAGATTATTTCTCCTCTTACAAAAGTCAAATACAAATCCCGTCCCGCTTTTGCTGATTCCTGATTGAGTCCACCAATTACACGAGCGTTTTCAATAATTTCCCGAATAATCTGCCCAGGCAGTACCCTTTCTGGAGAATACGCCAAGTAAAAGTCCTTGCCCGCTTCCAAACCAGACTGAGCCAATATCGGAGCCACTACATCGACGGTCGTTCGCGGTGGAGAGGTAGATTCTAAAATCACTAGATTACCCCGCCGAAGGTAAGGAACAATAGTTTCCGCTGCTGAAATCACATATTTCAAATCAGCCTTTTTGTCTCTTTTAAAGGGTGTTGGGACAGCAATAATAAATGCATCTGCATTATCAGGTTGGTCACTGATAGATAAATTCCCCGAACCCAAGGCAGCACTCACCAATGTCCTTAAACCAGGTTCATGAATATGCAATCCACCTTTCCTTAAAGTGTCCACAACCTTTTGGTTTACATCTACCCCGAGCACCTTAAGACCATGTGTCGCAAATGTACTTGCTGTTGGTAAACCAATATATCCGAGTCCCAAAACACAAATCTTATTAAAGTTCACTCCCAACTCCTTTTCTTACGACCATGATGTTCAATAGAATATTAATTCGTTTCATTGTCCCGATTATGCCACAGGTAAGCCAAAGGGAAAAGACTAAAAAATAATCCTTGACTAGAACGCATGTTCGTGTATAATATTAGCACAAACATTCGAATTAATTAATGAGTATAATCAATTTGGAGATTTAATGATGATGGCAAGAAAACGTAGAAAAGGATTGAGTGACCGGCACAAGAAGATATTAGAAGTATTACAAAATTATTCAAGTCATTTTGGATATCCCCCATCGATTCGAGAGATTTGTAAACGAGCCAATATATCCTCCACTTCCGTTGTTAATTACTATCTAAATCAATTAGAAGAGATGGGATATATCGAAAGAGACCGGCGAGTATCGCGTGGAGTCCGTATCCTGCAACCGCTTGAAAATATACTCTCTGCTGCTTCCGTTAATTTAGAGAAAGCGACCGAAAGTGCAAAAAGCGCAATCAATGACATCTTACAGATTCCTATCGCTGGAAGAATCGTCGCTAGCGCACCCGTCCCCGTACCACCCTCAGATTTTAGTTACTTTGATGCCGAGAGTGTAGTTGAAGTAGCCAGAAGCATGCTCAGCGAAAAGATTACTGAACCATCTGACCTATTTGCTCTCGAAGTACAAGGAGATTCAATGATTGATGCTATGGTCAATGATGGGGACATTGTTATTATGAAAAAATCACATGAAGCACAAAATGGAGAAATGGTAGCAATCTGGCTAAAGGACAAAGACGAGACAACACTAAAGTATTTTTACATTGATAACGGTCGTGTTCGTTTGCAACCTGCTAATCCGACGATGAAACCCATTTACATTGATAATCCTGAAACAGTCGATATTCAAGGGAAAGTCGTCATGATTATTCGTCAAATCCATTCTTCAACTTAGAGTTCAAAATGAAAACCAAATAATCCCTATATAGATTGATACAGGGTTTCTTTGGATTATTAATAAACAAAACGGCTATATCGCATCAGTCAACATCTTGATTATATCTATAGCCATTTTCTCCCTGTTTTGAAGATTGACTTCTATTAGCATTACGTCTTTTCGCGATTTTATCCAATTTGCGACAGGATGATTTCTTTGCATAATCGTCCCTAAGACCGGGACCCCTGACTCTAGTACAACCTTTAATATTTCAACAAATTCAACGCTTAGCAATTCCATTGCACCGATTTCATCGATCACAACCAAATCGTTGTCTTCCATGGCTTTCCGGATACTAATTACTCCAATACTGTTCAATACGCCTAGGTCCACACCATATTTGCCAATATGATACTTCTTAGGAAATTTAACGTGTGCAAAAACTTCTTGTTGACCATCCAAAGTCACAATTGAGAAACCCACTCGCTTATTGCCTTCTCTGATCTCCTGCGTAAAGAAACCGCCTTTTGAGTACGGGACTTTATGAAGAATCTGTTGGATTATCGTAGTTTTTCCAATCCCTGGACGACCGGTAAGCAAGAACACTTTATCGATTACTTTGGCCAAATCGTACCCGCCCTAACAATCCCCTTGTCTGGAACATCGGATTTTACAGTAGCCGTATTACCTACACGCGCACCTGAGCCAATGCTAACTTGAAGATTTATTGTTGCACCCATACCAATTAATGAACCATTCCCAACATGAACTTCACCAGCCAAGATTGCACCAGGCGAGATATTTACATAATCTCCCAAATCACAATCATGCGAAACAATTGCCCCAGTATTCACAATGCTCCCAAACCCTACGTGAGCATCACTACCAATATATGCATGCGGAAACACCTGAACTCCAGCGCTTAAGTGAGCACTTGGTTCTACAAAAGCAGTTGGGTGTATGATCGTAGGAAACGAAAAACCTACTTCAATCAATTTTCGAAAAACTTCTATCCTTATAGCGATATTTCCAATGCCACCTACTGCATTGACTGCTTGATGAATTCCTTTGCTATACAACTCTTCCAAGACATCATCAGCGCCAAGGACTGGAACCCCCAGAATATCCGTGCCAGTGGATAAATTATCATCAATAAATCCTTCTACCGTAAATATACGAAGAGCACGGATTAAATCCAGAACAGATTTCCCATGTCCCCCACCCCCGTAGATTATTAGACGAGAAAGCAGTTGATGCCTCGTTGTACCTAAAGTATCCAAATTATCCATTTTTCCTATGTTCTCCCGCACAACAGCCGCTGTGATAAGGCTATTTTTAGAGAATTCACTTAAATCTATTCCATATTCCTTTGCAATTTCTAGCGCAGGTTGTGTAATTCGTAATCCTTGAGGCGTTTTATAGATCTCCTCATTTACGATTATCTCGCTTTGCTCTATTGGAGGTTCCCAATCTTTCGTAGGTGCAATATATCCTAAATAAACACCCGCTTTAACGATGTCACCCTCATTATATTGAATACCGACAACATATCCATCACTTTCTGCAACAATCTCAACTGTTGATTTCGTCGTTTCAAGGGTACAAATAATTTCACCCTTTTTTATCTCTTTGCCCTCCTCAACTTCAAGACTTACTATGAGGGCTTCGGGCTCATTTGTATTGATTAACGGAATGATAATTGGTATCGCCATAGCGGATTTCTCCATAGGAAGGGCTAACTTTCTTTCATGATTTTTCGTACTTTCGCCACAATATCTTCTTCGTTGGGTAAGAATTCCCTTTCCAAATATCCAGATGCTGGTATAGGAAAATCCTTACTTGCTAACCGATGTATTGCTCTAAGCCTATTTGGAAGTTGCTCGACAACCCGGGTTATCACTTCAGCCCCCCACCCAAGGGTCAAAGTTCCCTCCTCAACCACTAAGAGTCGTTTGGATTTATCCAAAGATCGGATAACTGGAGCGCATTGATAAGGCGCCAAAATGGTTGGCACAATCATCTCGACAAAAATTTCGCTTTCATACGCTAAGCGTAACATTGCGTTACGAGCGACTTCAGCCATATATCCATATGTTACCAAGGTAAGGTCACATTTAGGGGCATCAGCAATTTTCAAAACATAAATTGGATAAGGGTAATAGTTTTCTGTCTTTTCAAGGTGATCCCGCTTTAATACTATTTGTTCAAGTGAATAATCAGGTGACGAATTTATATCAAAAAGTTTAGAGAGATAAAGTAATTTATTCTCTACAAATAGAACAGGTCGCTTTTCTTGAAAAATAGCAACTTCGAGCAATCGTCCAGGATTACCAAGTGCAGTTGGAGCGAGAACTACAAGTCCTGGCACGCCAAGATACAGTTTTTCCAGTGTTTGACTGTGAGTCGGCCCGTAGCCCCTCCGTCCTCCCATGGGGGCGCGAATGACAATAGGTACTGTCACTTTTTGATTATACATCCATGGAAATTTTACGATATGGTTGATTAATTGATCAGCAATCAGAGTTACAAAATCCCCAAACATAATCTCCACAACTGGAAGCAATCCCCGCATAGCCATTCCAGCGGCGAGGCCCGTAAAACCGGCTTCTGATATCGGGGTCGTTAAAACACGTTTCGGGAACTTTGTTGAGAGTCCTTTCGAAACCTTAAATGATCCACCATACGGATCGAGGATATCCTCGCCCATTAATAAGACTCGCTCGTCAGTTTTTAAAGCGTTTAATAAGGCACGGTTTAGACTTTCGAGGACAGTATTCACTGCTTTAACTCATTAGGTAACATCATCGGATGAATTTTCATAAATATCTTCAAATAGGGGTGCTTCCAGCGCTTCTTTATAAGCCGTGAGCACTTCATCGTCCATTTTTTTTGTAATATTTTCTCTCACACCAACTGATACCCTTTCTGCTTGAATGCGAAGAGGATCACGGGTTTTTATTATCTGCTTGAGAACTTGAGGATTACGGGTATCATCTCCTTTTGAGTGAGGGCCAAATCGATAGGTATTCAATACCAATCCATAAGGCATCTTATTTTCACGCACCTCATTGATTGATTTCCCTGCTTGCTGATAAATATCTAATACATCACTCGTATCCATTTCAACGACTGAAACCCCAAATGAAGAAAATCGATCTCTGATTTTACCTGCAATCGTTAGATTTTCAGGGGTAGTTTGGGCAATATGATTGTTTTCGACAACGAAGAGTATTGGGGCTTTCCATAGAGATGCGAGATTTAACGTCTCATATACTATTCCCTCTCCAAATGTTCCATCACCCAAAAAAGCAATCGCTATCGCTCCTGTATTTTTATATTTCTCTGCCAGTGCCATCCCTGTTGCAATCGGCGCGATGCCACCCTGAATACCATTCGAATAGAAATTTTTCCAATGTAAATGCTGCGACCCCCCTCGACCTCCACACACGCCACTTGGTTTGCCCATCAATTCAGCAAACAAGGTGCTCATATCTCCGCCATAGGCAATAAAATGACCATGAGACCGATGATTGCTAAAGACGATATCGTCTTCTTGCAAATGACTTAAAACCCCTACAGCATTCGCTTCCTGACCAATATAAGTGTGCGTTGTTCCCCAAAATACCCCTTTAGGGAAATTCTCGAGCACCGTTTCTTCGAATTTGCGTATCCGATATATCATCGAATAAAGCGTTTCGTTCGTCTCTGTTATAGTCATAGGTTATGATTATACATCACAGAAAATATTGTCAATTCTTTTTCTCCACTCCTTCTTCAACAATGTGCTCTCCCATAAATTCCTCAGCAGAAACATGCCCAGGTTGAGCGATCCCCTCACGCCTTAGAACTTTCCAAATAGTGATCAGGAGTATCTTAATATCAAGCCAAAATGACCAATGTTCCACGTACCAACCATCATATCTAAATTTATCTTCCCAAGATAATATATTTCGTCCATTAATTTGCGCCCATCCTGTTATTCCAGGTAAAACATCATGACGCCTAGCCTGCTCTGGACTATAGCGTTCCAAATATTTAGTCAACAATGGTCTAGGACCCACAAGACTCATCTCCCCAAATAGGACATTGATCAATTCTGGTAATTCATCAATACTCGTCGAACGCAGAAAACGTCCTAATGAAGTCAAGCGTTGTTCATCAGGCAGCAATTGCCCTTGCTCATTACGGACATCAGTCATCGAACGAAATTTATAAATCACAAATTTATTACCATGAAACCCCGGTCTTTCCTGTCGGAATAATATTGGAGTCCCATACTTAATCCATACGATCAATGTAATAACTAAAAACAATGGTAATAGTATGATCAATAACAGGAGTGTCAATAAAAGGTCGAGAATTCTTTTAGAAATTGGAATCCCGGGTGGTAAAAACTTAAATCGCATAAGGATATTCTACCAAAGGAAAAACTTTATGGAATACTGGAAAAGAGCCGCGAAAAATATCACAGTAAGTAGTCAAAATCCAATCAATAAGGTATGATTGTCAATAACAATTCAATCTAAAAAAAGGATTTTTTATGGCAGCAAAACCTAAGAAATCACCAACGATTAGTATGTCCTCGCCTGACATAACTAACAAGGAACGAGAGGCTGTCGCAGCAGTGCTTCGAACGCCCAATTTGAGTATGGGAAAACAAATCATCGCTTTCGAGGAAGCAATTCGCAATTTTGTTAACAGCAAACACGCCATCGGTGTAAGTTCAGGAACTGCTGGGCTTCATTTATGCCTCATCGCTGCTGGAATAGAAGATGGAGATTATGTAATCACAACGCCCTTCTCATTTATATCCTCGACAAATGTAATTCTCTTCGAACGGGCAATTCCTATTTTCGTAGACATTGATCCTAAAACCGGTAATATTGACCCCCAATTACTCAAGGAAGCAATCACTGATCTAACTACAAATGAACATGCAGCAAAAAAATGGTTTCCACGAACTGGAGCATCCAGTTACAAACCACCTAAAGCAATTCTCCCCGTGGATGTATTCGGACAACCAGCAGATATGTCACCAATCAATAATATTTCTCGAACGCACAATCTTGTCGTTGTAGAGGATTCATGCGAAGCCTTAGGCGCACGGTATCAAGGTCAATCCGCTGGAACTTTAGGAGATATGGGCGTTTTTGCCTTTTACCCCAATAAACAGATTACAACAGGAGAGGGCGGTATTGTTGTAACCAATAACGATAAATATGCCAAGTTGATTCGATCTCTTCGCAACCAAGGAAGATCGCCAGGAGATACATGGCTCTCGCACACCAATTTAGGATACAACTATAGACTTGACGAGATGAGCGCTGCTTTAGGAGCAGCGCAAATGGAGCGTATAGACGAACTACTTGAGAAACGAAGAAAAGTAGCCCATTGGTACACGGAAAGATTACTGTCACTACCAGAAATCGAAACACCCCAGATTGACCCTAAGACCAGCACCATGAGTTGGTTTGTATACGTCATTCGATTCTCTCCTGAGATAAAAAGGGATAATATAGCTTCGGCTCTTAAAGAGCGGGGAATTCCAGTACGACCCTATTTCGTACCAATTCACTTGCAACCTTATATGGTAAAACGATTCGGTTATCGAAAAGGAGATTATCCAATTACGGAAGATTTGGGAGAACGAGGGCTAGCATTGCCATTTTCAGGTGTGATGACAGAAGAACAAGTTGATTACGTTTTTAATAACATTAAAAATGTACTTAGAAAACAATATTAATCTCATCTAGGAGGATTTTTTATGAATTTTAAGATGTGGGTAAAGGCTTTAAAAATTATTCCACGAATATCAAAAGAGGAATGGGAAGATCTTGATATTATCTCACGTTGGTTAATCGCCACCCGATCCGCAGTCCTCGTAATGACGTTTCTCTCCGCTGCTTTGGCAGGCATCTTTGCATTACGCGATAATCAATTTAACTTCTGGTATTGGTTACTTGTCCTAGTCGGGCTATTATTCGCCCATGCCACGAACAACCTTGCAAACGACTTTACGGATTATTATAAAGGAGTAGATAATGACAATTATTACAGGGCGCAATATGGTCCGCAACCCCTAGTACATGGTTTACTTACAAAGAAACAAGTCCTCACTTATATTACGGTTACAGGCGTCATTGCGCTTGCAGCAGGTTTAGGATTAGTTTTTCTACAGAGAGGTTGGACTTTATTGTTCCTGGGTTTGGGAATCTTCTTCGTAATTTTCTACACCTATCCCCTTAAATATATCGCTCTCGGAGAAATCGCTGTACTCATTGTTTGGGGTCCATTGATGATTGGTGGCGGTTATTATGCAATTACTGGCACCTGGAGTTGGCAGGTTGTCATTGCCAGTTTGCCTTACGCACTTGGCGTTACTGCAGTGATCTTTGGAAAACATATAGACAAATATTCAATAGACAAGGAAAAAGGTATCCATACATTACCTGTATTATTGGGAGAGAAGATTTCCCGCTATATCATCATCGCAATGATGATATTCCAGTATCTCCTTGTTGGATACTTAATCCTCATAGGGTTTTTTACCCCAATTCTCTTGGTGGTTCTGCTAGCAATTCCAACTTTTTTCCGTATTCTCCCACTCTTTAGATCACCTAAACCGGAAGAAAAACCCGATGATTATCCTGATGTATGGCCAAATTATTTTGTGGCAGCAGCATTTGTACACAACCGTTCATTCGGCAGTTATTTCCTTGTTGGTTTAATCTTAGATACCATTCTAAAATTAATCATAAAATAAATATCATAAGAACAATACGGGAAAGATCTAACCGGTGTCTGATTTGACACCGGTTTTTTAACTCTGACTATTATTTTTGCGAAGGAATGAGAATTAATTTTGCGAGTATGCTCCCATCATCTAACTTAATACCACCCAATTTGATTTGCATTCCCACTTCTAGACTGTTTACTTCATATTCTTTCCAATCTCTATCGAACACCCTTGTCTCCGAGCCGAAGGCAAATGTATATAACCCTCCCAACTTTGTTTTGACCTCTATGGAGTTGTCTCCAATCCCAGTGATTTCACCATTAATTCGCAAATCAAATCTAGGAAGGTTTTCAGCCTCCGACGCGAACACGTTTACGGCTAATCGTTCTCCATTTATTTGAGGCTGAAACACAATAATTGCCACCATCCCTTCTTTGAGATCCTCAATACGTTGGATGTTACCATCTCTACTGTGAAATCCAGTGTTCTCATCAACCAGAACTTCGATTTCAGCACCATTCCGTAAATCAAGTGTAAATGAATTATCCTCGATTCTTACCTGACTGACTCGACCTGCTAATCGTTTCCGTGGTAAATGCTCAGCGGAGAGGATAAGCCGTGCAAGTAGTCCGCCATCCTCCTGTTCTTGCCCAAAGA
>DUEG01000094.1 GCA_011176615.1 Anaerolineae bacterium
GCCAATAGGAATTCAAACCGAAATCCGTGACAATCCCGAACACCTTTTCAATTTCATATTCACGTTTAAGTGTAACAGTCATAGCAGTAGCCATGACATGGGTGGCGATGATAACCTTGGCTTTGTTTTGGCGAATCTCGTCTTTGAGCAGGTCTTGAAGAAATCCGAGTTCGGTAATTCGTTCGTAAAGGCTTCCAGGTGCACCTCTCCGCCAGATTGTGTCATAGATACTAGGCATCAATGAGATTGACAAGGCTTGTAGTCTATCTAGAACGGCAGGAAGAATATCTATATAATTGATAAAAGGGTCTACGACCCGCATATTGATTTCGGGACTTTCTTTCTGGAGTGCTGCTGCAATTGATTCGGCAGCCACTTGATGACCAGACCCGAAGGATAAATAAAGAATTGTTATGTTTGTTGTATCCATAATTGTTTGTTTTTAGGAGAGTAGGTTGAATCAATGAAAAAAGGTCGTGTTTTTGTATGGAAGATTCTACCACTTTGTTTAAGTACTTGCTTTATGGCTACAGGTCATTCAGCAGACCCTTGATCTGCAAGAGGTTGAAGTCCTAGTGGAAGGCGCTCATATATGTGCGATGATGCGCGGGGTAAAAAAGGAAAATACCAAGATGACTACTACGCGCATGTTAGGACGTTTCAAAGAAGATGAAAGGCTTCGGTCGGAATTTTTTTCACACGTTTATAATCGGACATTGAGGTAATGGCTTAAAGATACCACGTTTGGGTATCAGACATGATGGTCATCCGCAAGATTGAAACCAGTCATATGTATGGCTGTTTTTTTGATTTAATCTTCATGATTCGGGTATACTAAAACCGTGAATAATGAAAATTCCACAGTAGGGGAGAAACTCCGCCGTATAATCCATTTTGACTTGGATGCTTTCTTCTGTGCAGTAGAAGAAAAGTACAATCACAGCCTGCGGGGGAAACCTTTCGCGGTGGGCGGCAGTCCGGAAGGGCGCGGGGTGGTGGCCTCGTGCTCGTATGCAGCGCGGCGTTATGGTGTGCGCTCGGCGATGCCTATGGCGCGAGCATTACGCCTGTGTCCAAATCTCATCGTATTGCGCTCCCGCCACGGCGAATATAGCAAAGAGTCGCAAGAAGTGATGAAACGGCTGCGAGCGGTCACAGATCTTGTGCAACAAATCTCAATTGATGAAGCCTTTTTGGATGTTACTAATCTTGCTGAATCAGCAGAGATGATTGCCCATCGCTTGCAGAAAACAATCCGAGAGGAATTATCCTTACCTTGTTCGATTGGGTTGGCTTCGAACAAACTTGTTGCGAAGATCGCGACGGATGTTGGAAAGTTGGCTTCACGCGGCGTAGGTCCTCCAAATGCGATGACAATCGTTCCACCCGGTACAGAAGCAGATTTTCTGGCGCCTTTGCCTGTAGAGATGCTCTGGGGTGTTGGTCCTAAAACCGCGGAGCGATTGGAAAGAATCGGGGTGATCACGATTGGCGATTTGGCTCAGATTCCAGAGATTGAATTGGCAAATATCTTTGGGAAGCATGGATGGGATCTGGCACGCAGGGCGAAAGGGATTGACAACAGCCCGATTGTGACTTTTCGTCAAGCAAAATCCATCAGCAACGAAACCACATTCTCTAAAGATGTCAGTGACCGACAGACCTTGTATAATCGTATCGATACTCTCTCAGAAAGCGTGGCGAAAAGGTTGAAGAAGCATGGCTTGCAAGGGAAAACGGTGAAAATCAAGTTGCGCTGGTCTGATTTCACGACCCTGACACGCCAAATGACATTATTTAATCCTACTGCAGATTACGAAGAAATCTACCATGCTGCTATCAAACTGGTACGAAAAGTATGGCAACCGGGAAAGGCGGTACGCTTGGTAGGCGTTGGTGTCAGCGGTTTGGAAGATAAACCGAAGCAATTGAGTTTGTGGGATGTGAATCGTGAATCTGAGGAGAAGTTCCATCGTGTTCAGGAAGCAATAAAAACAGTTCACGAGCGGTTTGGGAAAGATGCGCTCACGCTGGGCTTTCATGGAAAGAATGTATTAGAAAATAACCGAAAATTATCCAAGAACAGGGGACATCTAGGAGATAATGATGGATGAAGACAATCGCGTTGGCGATGCCTTTGAGCCAAAGAATTTTATAGACGAGCAGATTGAAGTAATTTTTAACCATCCTCCCTATCGTTCCAAAACCCCTCATGCCCCAGACGGATTCCGCTGGAGAGAGGAAGTAATACGCATCCAAGAGGTGATCAGCGAGTGGGTGGATTACAGCCGAAAGGGGTCAAGAAACCACAATATGCAACCGCACAATATGGCAAAGGCTGTACGCCGCGGTTCCTGGGGCGTGGGACGTTTTTACTTTCGTGTGAAAAGCGAAGACAATCAATTTTTTGATCTTTACTATGACCGTTCGCCAAAAAATGTGGATAATCGTCTGGGAGGATGGTTTTTGTGGCGGGCGTTGAAACAGGTTAACAGAAAATGATTAGGGGGCTTTTTATATTTCCTAAACCCCAAGTGCTTTACGCACAAGAAAACCGCGCAGTCGAGTTATCGGTTTCCAACTGCGAATGGTTAGTTCTTCGAGGCTGTCCGGATATTGCGTAAGCAGTTCATAACCATTTTCAGTAACCAACACGGTATCTGAATGGCGGAAGCCGCCAAGGTCGGGGACGTAAATGCCCGGCTCAATGCTGATGATCATATTGGGGGCGAGGGTGTCTTGGCTGCCTTCTGCTACCCAAGGTCCTTCATGATTGCCCATGCCAATCCCGTGACCGGTTCTGTGTAAAAGAAATTCCCCTAATCCTTGTTCACGCAGGAAGCCATTGGCTGCATGATCGATTTCTTCACAAGGCACGCCAGGTTTTATCAGGGCAAAGGCTCTTTTTCGCGCTTCCTGCATGATGTGGAACATATCCCGCATTTCGCTGGTTGGCTCTCTGACGAAGAAAGTGCGTTCGCATTCCGCGCTGTAACCGTTTCCCCGCATGAAACTCAAGGCAATATGGGATCCGGCTTCAAGGCGTTCTTCGATTTTGGGGACACCGTGGGGCTGGGTTCCCAATCTCGCAGGTCAGGCTGCAGTGAGCAAGTTGGTGTTGAGGGGTCGAAGTCCGTCTCTTTGATGATTTTCATTTGGATGGCGCGGTTTTGGGAGAAAATTTCAATTTCCGAAACGCCATCGTAAGCGACAGCCAGAATTTTCTCCATGCCTAAGTCTGCATAATGGGCTGCCTGGCGGATCATTGCCATCTCGGATGGCGATTTTATCAGGCATAAGGTTTCGACGAGTGGCAAGGTTTGAGGCTGAAGGGATTTGATTTGCAGAAATACTTCCTGGGGCAGGCTTGGTTCGATCCCTAATGTTTTAATGTTTTCCAGCATTTCCATTAATTTATCGCTCCATCCCGCGCCAGGAGGCGCGGATCGACTTGGTTACTTGTGGGTAGAGATTTTGACTATTTTCAATTTCGATGTAGACCTGCCAGGTTTCCATAAATACTCACGTAATAAAGATCCTTTTAGTCAGCGATTGTATGTAACCCATAGGGTATCTTCGAAAACCTGGCAGGTCTATAAACCTAAAAGGGGGTAGGTGTAATATGGGTTTTGGCAATCCCCACCACCTTTTCCATCTCTCGTCATTGCGAGGCGTGCGCAGCCCAACGAAGGTATCTACCCAAAACTGTCATTGCGAGACCCCCGCAAGGGGGTCGTGGCAATCTCCTTCACCGCTGGCGAACATCCCTTATTTGCTTAGAACTCCATCGAGGAGATTGCTTCTGTCATTACTGCTCCATCGCAATGACGCTAGGAGGTGTGTGCGCAGATAGTAGCGAAGATTTCTCAGTCGCTGGCGCTCCTTCGAAATGACAAGGTGGTGATGTATACTTGTTTGCCCCGCCTTCGCTCCTAAAAAGTACTGCGCAATAATTTGAAAAGGGGGCTATAATTTAGGTGCTGATTGATAGTGCTTTGCAGGCGTTTAATTCGCTCATGGTATTCTTGGTTTGTGATCATTTTGCCCTTCTTTTTGTTCATCTGTTTTTTGCATATTGTAGGAGAACATCCAGAACACGCTTACCCAGTTTTGGATTAACACTATCTGGGCAGTGGTAGGCTCCGGGAATGAAGAAGTAAGTATAACGTTTATGTCGTAAATTTCTTCGAGCACCCAATGCTTGCCAGGGGTCTAATTCTCCTGCTACGTAAACCAGCGGAACTTCCAGCCTGTTGATGATTGATTTCAATGCCCAGCGTTTTTTTAGGGCGCGCGGCTGTTCCTCCCCAAACAGGGCTTGACATTCTGCGATGAAATCTTCTTGCGTTCGCGGGAAGATGCCTTTGCCCTCCGCACTGACTTCAAACACGCCTGTTTCGTTACATTGCTGAAAGCGCCAAGTACGCCATTGGTAATCCATTGTGAGAGCTTCTTCCCTGGTTAATTGAAGTTTTGCGTTTGCTTTGGCGTATTTCCATGCTTGGTTGTCAGCAAAAAGGCGGTCGAGGATATGCAGCGTTTTCAGTAAGGTTTTTGTTGAGAAAAAGGTGAGGTATTTGAAAAGATGGAAGAGGGGTTTGTATTTTTTGTATTGGCTAATCCCGTGGATGATAGCAATCAGGAATTCCCGTTCGAGCCAGTTTCTGTCGAAGAGTTTTTCTGGTGTAAGGTTGTGGATGTGTTTTTCGGTGCGTTGATAGAGTGCATCTCCGAAAATTCGGCGAACACCTTTATCGTAGGCATCCATGGTGAAATACCAGTCCACTACCCCACTAGAAGAAAGGATGGCTTTTACATCTTCTGAATATCGTCGGGCGAAGTCAATCACTAAACCGCCAGCGTAACTATACCCTGCTGCCATCCAAATGCCGGTGTATTTCTCTTTGAGATGGAGAATGGCTTGATGAAAATCAGCGAGGGCTTGCCGTGTATTTACATAATGGGGAATGGATTGGTCTTGTTGCTGTGAAATGCTTTTACCATAGCCGCGGTGTTCTGCGTAGATGAAGATAACCTCAGGCGGGCTGCCGTAATTTTTATAAAGTTTGGCAAGCCTCTTCTCGGAAATCGTGGTTTCGCCGCCTAAAATAAAGAACACCGGGGATTCATTGCTTGCCTTCTCTGGCGTTAGGATCAGGATGTGTTGCTCAAAGGTATCCCCTTCGGGTTCTTTGTGAATCAATGGTTGTTCTATTGTCAGATGGGTTATTGTAAAGTGGGGGTTTTGGTGGATGGGTTTCATGGAAGAGAATCCGGA
>DUEG01000095.1 GCA_011176615.1 Anaerolineae bacterium
AGTATTTAAAGCAAATTGAAACCGTGCCAAGTAACCGTCTCTATTATTTAGCAACATCCCCCTCGTTTTTTGAAACAACGGTGAAATACTTAGGGGAGACCGGCATGATTAAATCTCGACATGGTGAAGATAACATTGTCATCGAGAAACCATTTGGGAATGACCTCGAATCCGCAAAAAATTTGAACTCAGAGATTCATAAGGTTTTCGCAGAGAACCAAATATTTCGTATCGATCACTATCTTGGCAAGGAAACCGCTCAAAACATACTCTTCCTAAGGTTTGCAAACACGATTTTCGAGCCCATTTGGGATAGAAGATATATCTCAAATGTTCAAATTACAGTGGCAGAGAGTGTTGATGTAGGTCACCGTGCAGGATATTATGATAAAGTCGGTGTTTTGCGTGACATGTTTCAAAATCATCTAATGCAATTGCTTACATTGATCGCAATGGAACCCCCAGCATCATTTAAAGCCAATGAATTGCGAAATGAAAAAGTTAAAGTATTACAAGCAACACGACCCATAAATCTAGAAAATGTAATTCTTGGACAATATGATGGGTATGTCAAGACAGAAGGTGTTTCTCCGAATTCCCGGACACCAACATACGCATCAATCAAGATGAATATTGATAACTGGCGCTGGGAAGGCGTTTCGTTTTATTTGCGCTCTGGTAAAGCGATGAAAAGGAAAACTAGTGAGATAACAATTGAATTTCAAGCGCCTCCCCATCTCATGTTCGATTTACCAAAAGATTACAGCCTTACCCCAAATATTCTTTCCATTTGCATCCAACCGGATGAAGGTATCCACCTTGCATTTGAAGCGAAAGTTCCAGGGACAGATCAGGAAACCCAATCTGTTGATATGGAATTTCATTATTCGGACACTTTTCAGGACACACCAATGCCCGATGCTTACGAAAGATTAATCCTAGATGCTCTCGAAGACGACGCATCCCTATTTGCACGAAACGATGAAATTGAAACCGCTTGGAAATTATTCGACCCTGTAATTAAACATTGGGAAGATTCAGACAATTCAATCCATATCTATCCTAAAGGAAGTTGGGGTCCTTCAGAAGCCGATCAATTGCTAAAAAAAGAAGGGCATATATGGCGTTTGGGATGTGGAAACCATAAGAATACTGCATGATAATTTACTAAGTATGTGTCTATACGCATATCCCTGTTTTATTAAGTTGTTTCTATTGTTTTTATCGAGAAACCTATAGATCCGTAATCTTTTGATGAATTGAGTGATTTAAACAATGTTTACCTAACAATCAAAGGACATTAGATTGGACAAATGATGGAAGTAAATATGGGTTAAACCAGCCATTATTGTTATAATTAATTCTCTGATCGTCCCTGATGCTCGCAAGGAGTCTATTATGTTGATTTGCATCGATATCGGAAACACAAACATCACCTTTGGATTATATGAAGGGGAAACACTTGGACCTAGGTGGCGATTATCAACAAATCATGAACGCATGCCAGATGAATATGGCATTCAACTCGTCAATCTCATTAATTACAAAAAAATCAATACCGATTTGATAACCGATGCAATCATTGCCTCAGTCGTACCACCTTTGACCCCAAAATGGGTAGCCGCGTGTGAAAATTATTTAAAAATCTCACCTATCATCGTAGCATCTGGAATTCGGACAGGTGTTAACAATCTCTATCATGAACCTAATGCAGTTGGCGCGGACAGAATTGTCAATGCCGTGGCTGCATTCAAGCGTTATGGCGGCCCTGCTTGCATTGTTGATTTTGGAACTGCTACGACCTTTGACGCAATTTCCGATAAAGGTGATTATCTAGGTGGTGCAATTTCTCCTGGGATTGGAATTGCAGCAGAGGCTCTCTTTCAACGTACCGCCAAACTCCCTAGAGTGGATCTTTCCCGTCCGCCCGCTGCAATTGGTCGTACAACAACGCATTCAATGCAATCTGGATTATTATTCGGTTATGTAGGATTAGTCGAGGGTATGGTCAAAAGATTTAAGCATGAATTAGGGGATAATACTAAAGTCATTGCAACCGGTGGTTTATCAGAAATTATCGCAAAAGAAACCAAGGTTATCGACTTTATCGCTCCTTGGTTGACACTCGATGGTCTTCGCATGATTTATGAGTTAAACAAGAAAGGTTAGGGTATTTATGGGTTATCAGCCAATATCCGGAAAAATAATCATCCTGGGGATAACGGGTTCTATCGCCAGTTATAAATCTGTTGATCTGGCAAGTAAACTCACGCAACTTGGTGCAGAAGTCGATGTCATTTTAACGGAAGCCGCTACAAAATTCATCAATCCATTGACCTTTCAATCCGTCACAGGGAGGCAAGCATATACAGACCAAGATCTTTGGGGAGATAAAGCTCATATCCTTCATGTGAACTTAACAAAAGATGCTGATATGTTGTGTATTGCACCAATTACTGCGAACACAATTGCAAAACTTGCTCATGGTTTTTGCAACGACCTGCTGAGTATTTCTGCGCTCGCTATCGGTACAGGTAAGGATTCCATTCCGGTAATTATCGCCCCAGCAATGGATGGGAACATGTTTGACCATGAAGCGACACAACATAATCTTAACATCCTTATCAAACGCGGTTATCACATCACTGGACCAGCGATGGGACATTTAGCATCCGGCTTAGTCGCACAAGGGAGAATGAGCGAACCAATAATAATTCTTGATAAGATTCGTTACCTTCTTAGCCGAACAGGACCTCTGAGGAGGAAAAAAATCGTCGTTACTGCAGGCGGTACACGAGAACCCATCGATCCCGTTCGAGTAATCACCAACCTATCATCGGGAAAACAAGGAGTTGCCATTGCTCAATCTGCTTTAGATTATGGCGCAGATGTCGTCCTCATTTCGCCTCCCTTAGACCTTTCTATTCCCAATGATGTTGTTCACAAAATAGCGCAAACAGCTCAGGAAATGCAAGACGCTGTCTTAGAAGAAACGAAAAATGCAGACGTTTTAATTATGGCAGCAGCAGTTGCTGATTTTCGACCCAAATCTTACAAAACAAAAAAGATTAAGAATAAAATTAAACCATTAATATTGGAATTAGAGCCCACACCTGATATTCTCACATTAGTCAGTAAGCGCAAACAATCAAGCGGAACCCCTCGTGTCACTATTGGATTTGCTGCTGAAACTAACGATTTATTGAAAAACGCGCAAAAGAAACTTAATGAGAAGAAATTAGACATGATTATCGCTAATGATGTCAGCGCAGTAAATGCTGGATTTTCAGTTGATACCAACAAGGTTTCAAT
>DUEG01000096.1 GCA_011176615.1 Anaerolineae bacterium
AGATAAATGGACAATCACATCTCCTTCTTCACCTTATTATGATGAAATTGATCTCACAGTTCGGTAACATTATCTTTTGGTAGACCCATCCCTGTTCGGTAACATTATCTTTTGACTTGACAGGGGAATATGGAAATTATCCCCTTTGGTTTGCCCGTGTGCTGGTTTTCAGCCAAGCGGAAAGAACAAACGTCTTTTAACCTTGATTTTATTAATGAAACACAGACCACTTGTAGAAATATTAAGAGATTGCTTCCAACTCATCAATTGTTTTGACGATCAATGTGACTGCTTCACTTAGAGTGTCTTTATCAAAAGCGAGTTTGGCGCCTGCTGTAGCGTAAAGATCTGTGATGGAGGCGGTTCCTCCGAGTGCTAATGCGTCAAGATATTTATTTATAGCATTCGTTTGATTCACTAGGGCATTATTCCAAATCTGGATTGCACCCAGTAAAGAAAGTCCATATTCAATATAGTAAAAAGGATAACGGTGGATGTGAAGTTTCCTGTGCCAGCCAGTTGCTTTTACGTCCTCAAGTCCATCCCAATTAATTCTGGGCATAAAACGATCTGATAACTCACTCCATTTTGCATCGCAATTGGACGGGATTCTGGCAAGATCAGGATGTAGATATACCCAATGTTGGAAGGCATCCACGATTGCCATATAAGGCCAGAATACCAATTTGCTTTCGAGTTGTTGTATTTGGAATCGAGCGGCATTCCTGTTGTTGAAAAATCCTCCATGCTCTTCACTGATATAAAGGGAAGGGAGCAATTCCATGGCTGTGGATGCCACCTCGTTGAATTCCATACCAGCCCGCCATTGATGATGAAAAGGAAGATGCGCACGTTCAAAGACATGGAATGCATGCCCGGATTCATGAAGTAAAACGCGTACATCCGTTTCCATTCCCACAGCATTCATAAAAATGAAGGGAACCCCTTGTGTGGCAAAAGAGGTGCAAAAACCTCCAGGTCCTTTGCCTTTGCGATTTTCTAAGTCGAGCAACTTATCTTGACGCATTTTATCGAAATATCTCCCTAATTTCGGGTGTACCTGATGAAAGATGCGTGATGTTGTGTCGATGAATTCTTGTGTGGTTTTATAAGGGACAATGTTTGGAAAGCGCATTGTGGAGAGATCGTTTTGCAAATCCCAAGGGCGAAGGCGGTCGATATTCATTCTATGGCAGTGCTTTTCGTAGATTTGAGTTGCGGCTGGGACGACAACTTTTTCGATTGCGTTCTGAAATTGCTTACAATCTTCCGGTGTGTAATCAAAGCGGTGAAGTTGTTTCCACTGGTAGGCTCGATAATCAGGCGCCCCTGCATTCTTGGCAATTCCTTGACGAAGGTCGATTAACTTTGTCCAAAGATCATTGATGGCTTGGCGATCTTGAAGGCGGCGTTTTGCGGCTAAGCGCCAGGCTTTCTCCCGTAGAGCACGGTCGGGTGAGTTGGCACGGGCAGAGAGCTGTGTGAGGGTGAGTTCTTCTCCATCCCAATTGACAGTTTGTGTTCCAATGATCTTGTTGTATGTGGAGCCGAGTTTGCGTTCTTTGGTCAACAATGGAAGGTTATCGTTGCTGAATATTTCCGCTTCAGCCGACATATTTCGAAGCGGAATTTCCATCCCTGATGGTTGTAGTTTACTTCGGAGCAATTTTTCTTTCAGTAATTGATCGGATGCCTGGATGTGCGGATATACATCGGAAAGGAAACGGTGGTAACTTTCTTCGGCTTTTACATTAGTCGTATCTTGTGCGTTGGCTAATTGCAAGCGGGCGTAGGTTTCATCCACAATTTTTCGTAGGTTTGACCAATCTGTGAGCCAAGATTGAATATTTGATGATGTAACCGATGATCTAAGTAGCTCTTGATAATACGGTTCAATGTCAAGCCAAGTACCATTCATAAGTTCATTGATTGTGAGGGGTGGTTTTTTCATAAAAAAATTCCTTTGTGTTTGTTTGTCGAAGTTTGATATTTAATCATCACCACGAAAAGGATGTGCGGAGCCTTCCTTCTTATTATGTTCATGCTATTTTGCTAATTGATTGCTCATCGTACTATGTTTGTTCTGAGCCTTTCAATCCGCTGATGCCCTAATTATTTGTTTTCTCTTATTCGACGAATAACATAATGATTTATAAATATCAGATAATTATATGCCAAAATCGGGGTATTTCTTTTTGGGATCGTATCGATGGTTGATTAAAAAAAGAATGTATCGCGGGTTTATGAATCTAACTGAATTATTATGCGCGCTTTGCGGTCAGTTTGGGATTGGTTTTCTGGTGTGCCAGTCAGTGACCATTTGATAGGCATGTGCCGTGCGAATAAGTTTTTCTTCCTGAAAGGGTGCGCCCATGAGCTGGATGCCAATTGGTAAACAGTGAGAATCAAAACCCACTGGAAAAGTAATTCCTGGGATACCCGCTAAATTTGCCGGGAGGGTGAAGATGTCCTCGAGGTACATTGCCAGAGGGTCGTCTCTGTGTGCACCTATCTTGAATGCAGTTGTAGGAGAGACTGGAGCGGCAATTAGATCTACAGTCTTAAAAACATTGTCAAAGTCTTCTTTGATTAGCGTTCGAACTTTCTGGGCTTTTCCGTAATACTCATCGTAATAACCTGCTGAAAGGGCATAAGTGCCAAGCATAATCCGGCGTTTGACTTCTGCACCAAAAAGCGTTCCGCGTGTTTTGCGGAAGATGTCCCACATTTCAGTTGAATCCACACGCGAGCCGTAGCGGATACCATCATAGCGGGCTAAGTTTGCGGATGCTTCAGCAGGAGCAATGAGGTAGTACACCGGAAGTGCGTATTTTGTGTGGGGTAAGTTCACTTCCTTTATCTCAATACCTAAACTTTCTAAAACATTGATCGCTTTCCTGATGGCAATCTCTACTTCGGGTTGGATGCCGGATGTAAAATATTCTTTTGGTATGCCTAGACGCAATTGTGCAGGCATTATGTTGTCTTGTAAATTGATCCTCTCTATGGGAATGTTGACGCTCGTAGAATCTTTAGGGTCAAAACCTGACATCATGGGAAAAAGCAAAGCGATATCAGCAGCCGCTCGGGCAATTGCACCAGCGCTATCCAGGGAAGAACCATAAGCAATCAACCCAAATCGGGATACGCGTCCATAAGTTGGTTTTAAACCAGTCACACCACAAAAGGATGCGGGCTGGCGAATACTTCCACCTGTGTCTGTGCCCAATGCAATTGGCGCCATATTGGCAACCACAGCAGCAGCACTTCCTCCCGAGGAACCACCGGGAACACGAGATAAATCCCAGGGGTTGTGTGTGACACCGTATGCGGAATTCTCAGTAGATGATCCCATCGCAAATTCATCCGTGTTCGTTTTGCCCAGAATGACCATACCCGCATCGAGTAATTGGTCAACCACCGTAGCATTGTATGGAGAAACGAAATTCCCTAGTATTTTTGAGCCTGCGGTACAACGTATATTGTGGACGGTTAAAACATCTTTGACGGCTAGAGGAACTCCAAGGAGCGGTGAAATTGGTTGGGTTTTGTCCTTACGCCACACCGCGAAGCGTTTGTCAGCCTTATCAGCCTGCGTAAGGGCTTGTTCTTCTGTTATTGTAATAAAGGCGTGGATATCCTCTTCCAATTTCTCAATGCGTTTTAAATAGGCTTTTGTAAGTTGGTGACTTGAAATTTCACCGGATTGAAGTGAATTAATGATTTCTTGAAATGTGAGTTCAGTAATTTGTGTCATTTAGAAGAGGGGGAATGTTATTGATATGTCCTTTAAGGAAGAATCTGGGGGACGCGAAATTGATCGTTCTCAGTATCGGGCGCATTCATTAATAAATCATCCAATGGAAGGCTCGCTGTAGGATAGTCAGTGCGTAGCCTACATGGGATGGATAAGACGCGAGTGGTCGGTAGAATGTCGTTCGTATCCAAATCCTGTAATTGCTCAAAATAGTCCAATATTGAAGAGAGTTGCTCTTGGAATTGTGTTATTTCTTTTGCGCTCAAAGATAAGCGGGCAAGATTGGCTATATGTTCTACTTGCTTGCGAGAAAGTTTCATGAGATTGATTATAACAGAGGGGTCACCAATCCTTAGTGTACCATCGTAGATAATCTTCTACGTGGGAAGACCAATAGTCTTCATTATGGTAGCCAGGGTAGAGGTGCCATTCGTGCGGAATGCCTTTTTGCGTGAGCAGGTCTTCGAACCATTGGGTATACTGTAGCCAACGGTCATGGTCTCCTGCATCCAAGTACATCCTGGGGAGTTCATTGGAAGGAATGGCATCGAGCCAGCCCGATAAACGAGGTCCGTCTGTCGAGAACACTGGTAGGCTATGTGCTCCGATTCTCCCGAAAATACGCCAGTTTGTTAGCCCAAGGTGGATAGCCCAATTTGCCCCCCAAGAAAGACCGCCAATGGCTCGGTATTTGCGCTCTGGAATCGTTCGATAGGAAGCATCGATGATCGGAACCAAGTCGGAGATCACCGCTTTGCCAAAATTGTTCTCAGGTGGTTGTTTCCAAATACGATCTCGCGGCATAATAATCAAGAGTGGGGGAATTTCAGCGCTCTTGATTAGGGCATCAGCCGTTTCATCCACACCTAACCTATCCCATTGATCGTCATTGTATGTTTGCCCATGGATAAGATACAGAACAGGGTAATCTTGGTTTATATATTGATCATAGCAAGGGGGTGTATAAACGCGATAAGTTAAGCGCTTTGGGAGCAATTTGGATTGTATTGCTTTGATCTCAATTCTCCCCCCCTCGGAAAGGCAGGTTGGCTTGGTAGGGGTTAATGTATAGGTAGGTGATAATAATGGGGTGAGCGTTTTAGTTGCTGTATAAGCGAAATGTTGTTTGGTTGGAGACGGTGTTTCGGTTGGTTTTTTTGTGGGTTTTGGAAATACTGATAATGGGCTTTCGGTTACTGGTGTTTTATCTATGTCTCCAGTTTTTGGAGAGTTTTGGGAGTTACAAGAAACCAGCCCTGCAAGGAGTATTAGATTGGCGACAAAGATGCGGATATAGGTCAATGCTCCTGCGCCTCTTCTGGCTGATTATTCTCTGGTTTGGTTTGATTTTCTACTTCTTGTTCATTGGTTGGGTCTTGAGGAATCTGAATATCGATTTTGTCTTCCATCTGAATCTGCCCGCGTAGAAATGCGCCCTCTTCAGTGGAAAATGCGGAAGTGACCACATCTCCCCAAACTCTCCCTGTGCTACGTATCTCTACTTTTTCTGCGGTGATATTTCCCTGTACAGCACCGGAAACAATCACCGTGTTGGCAAGAATGTGTGGACAGGTTATTCTTCCCGTTTCACTGATTACCAGTAACCCCTTTAATGCGATTTCTCCATCGAAAGCCCCCTCAATTCGAACGCCACCGCTTCCGTGAATTGCCCCTTTCCAGGCAATCCCTGTACCCAGAACAGACGTAACACGTGCTGAGGGGGCTGGCAAATCAGTTTTAGGTTCATCTCTTTTTCGGAACATGCATACTCCCAATCAAGTATGATTTGATTGAATCAAACTATCGCAGTGGTTGATTATTCTTAATCTCAACGATATCAATCCTGTGTTGCTGGTTCTCGCGGCACAGGAACACCGATGATATTGTACCCCGAATCGACGAAGACAACTTGCCCGGTAGTTTTAGATGCCAGGTCAGAGCATAAATAAACTGCAGTATTACCGACATCCTCGATCGTTATAGATTGATTAAGAGGTGCTAGATCTGTGAAACTTCGATACATGCTTTTGAATCCCGAAACACCTGCTGCAGCAAGCGTGCGGATTGGTCCTGCTGAAATTGCATTAACGCGAATATTCTTGGGACCAAAATCGTAGGCAAGGTAACGCATGGATGCCTCAAGTGCGGCTTTTGCAACCCCCATGACATTATAGTTAGGGGCAACTTTCTCGCTTCCATAATATGTCATCGTGAGCAGTGCGCCACCAGGTTGTAATAGAGGTTGAAAGGCTTTTGCAAGGGCGGTGAAGGAATATACGCTGATATCCATTGCCAAATGGAAACCCTCACGGCTTGTGTTGGTATAAGGTCCAGTCAATTCATCGCGGTTGGCAAATCCAATCGAATGGATCAGAATATCAATTTTGCCAAAAACCTTTGATGCTTTATTGACGATTGCCGCGATATCTTGGTCATTGGCAACATCACAGGCTTCAATGAATTTCACGCCCAACGATTCGCCTAAAGGGCGTACACGACGCTCAAGCACCTGTCCTGCATAACTGAAGCCCAAAGTAGCGCCATGTTTATGAAACGCTTGTGCAATTCCCCAGGCAATTGAGCGTTTGTTTGCTATTCCGAAAATAAGGGCGGTTTTTCCTTCAAGAAGTTTCATTTCAATCCTCCATTTTGGATAAAATCCGGGTGTGTGTAAAAACGCCAAGGTTTGCTTTTCCAAGGTTCTGGTACATTGTTTAACCCCACACGCGGGCTTGTAGTAACGTTTATGTCAGCGATAGGGTCGCCAAACTTAGCATACAGAATCGCTCCTGGTTTGCATAAATCGTAACCATTGAATTGTCCGTCTATATTAAATGCCTGGCATAATTTAGCAGGACCGTCTGTCCAGGACGATTGAGGGCGACCTTGTCTTCGTTGAGCGATGATCTCTATGCCTTTAATAGGGATAACGGATCGGATGAGCACTGCTGCTGGAAAGTTTTCGTCTTCAGTGACGAAATTGAGTAGCCAGTGCATTCCATAAGTGAAATATACGTATGCATGCCCTGCTGGTCCATACATGACATTGGTGCGAGGAGTTCGTCC
This sequence comes from Anaerolineae bacterium, assembly GCA_011176615.1. GTDB lineage: Bacteria > Chloroflexota > Anaerolineae > Anaerolineales > UBA11858 > G519. The sequence goes on from DUEG01000096.1 coordinate 6,824, forward strand.
TGCTTTAGCATGACAACCTAAATCTTTCTCGCCACAGTATGCTTCTGTCTCGTTAATGATTCCCTCAATTCGAATGCCATGCTCAATTTTTACGAGATGCATTCCTAGTAATTCGCGGGCTATTATTACAGTGTTGCGCTCGAAGAAATTTCTTCCAATTTGCGAATCATTTTGCATGGGACTATTGTACAATAGTCTTGATGGATTTAATAGTGATTTTTTAGAGGATTTAAATCGGGTGGTAGGAGGTTGGAGATGAGAATGCACAAAGAAACTGGGTTAACATTCGATGATGTTCTATTAGTTCCGAAGCGGTCATCTATCCGTAGCCGTTCTGTTGTTGATACGTCCACTTTGTTAGTGCCAGGTATCCGGATGGCAATTCCTATTATCAGTTCAAATATGGATACAGTTACAGAATCGTCCATGGCGATTGCAATGGCACATGAGGGCGGCATTGGCATTGTTCACCGATTTTTATCAATACAGCAACAAGCGGATCTTGTACAGAAGGTGAAACGTTTTGAGGGTTTTATCGTTGAAAACCCGATATGTGTTTCGCCTCAATTGTCTATAGAAGAAGCCGGGCAGCGTATGGATGATGCTGGGATTGGCGGGTTAATGGTCGTTGATGACAAGAAACATTTATTAGGTATCGTGACAACACGAGATATTCTCTTGGCTCCAGACCGTTTAAAATCGGTTGAGACGGTCATGAAGTCTCAATCCCAGGTGATTGTTGCATCTGAGGATGAGCCTTTCGAGGAGGCGCGCTTGAAATTGCACCTGCACCGTATTGAAAAACTACCAGTGGTCGATGGGGACAACCGTGTTGTAGGTTTGATTACTGCGCAGGATGTGATTAAGTTTCATAAGCATCCCCTAGCGACCAAAGACACAAAAGGGCGTTTGCGCGTTGGTGTGGCTATTGGCGTTCGTGAGGAGGATATTAAGAGAGCAAAAACCTGTGTTGATGCAGGGGCGGATGTGCTTGTTGTGGATGTAGCGCATGGGCACTCGGATCATACTATCAGGATGGTTGAGAAGTTGAAAAAATCTTTTCCAGATGAGCCTGTAATTGCTGGGAACGTGGCTACCCCAGAGGGTGTCCGCGATCTTGCTAATGCGGGAGCAAGTGCTGTAAAAGTTGGGGTTGGGTCTGGTTCGATTTGTATTACACGCGTTGTTACCGGTTTTGGGGTGCCACAACTGACAGTAGTTGCTGAGTGTGCAGTAGTTGGTCATTCTATGGGAATTCCAATCATCGCGGATGGTGGCATACGGACATCAGGGGATATCACCAAAGCATTGGCTGCTGGGGCGAGTAGTGTAATGTTGGGGAGCCTATTGGCTGGAACCGATGAGAGCCCAGGTGCTGCAGTAATGCGGGGTGGTAAGCGTTATAAGATTGTGAGAGGAATGGCATCGTTGACTGCAAATGTGGATCGTAAAAGCCTTGACCGTCACGACGAATTAGAGGATGAAGAATGGGGTGAGATTATCCCTGAAGGTGTGGAAGCAATTGTTCCCTATCGCGGAAATGTTGCTGATATTCTGCATCAACTTCTTGGCGGTCTTCGTTCAGGTATGAGTTATGCGGGATCGAAGACAATTAGAGAACTGTGGAAGAATGCGGAATTCATCCGGATTACTGATGCAGGTCGAAAGGAGTCAGGCGTACACGATGTCAATGTGCTTTGAAGGAAAAATTTGTTGAAACCGAAAATTTACGTTTTATTGTTATGGGTGATGTGAGGGTCTCGTTCTAATGTCAGCCGTAAACCCTCCTCAAGGGTTTTGCTAGGTTCAAACCCCAACTTTTCCTTTGCAAAGGAAATGTCTGCGCACATTCGGGCGACGCCGGGATTCGTGCGCGGGTTATAAATAATTTCCGCATTGGTTTGCGTGATTTGTTGGATTATGTGAACGAGTTGCCGAATGCTTATCTCGGTGCCGCTGCCCACATTGATGATTGAACTGTTAAGCGATGGTGCTGTTGCAGCCGCTGTCATCGCGCGCACGACATCGTCGATGAAGATATAATCGCGCGTCTGATAGCCATCACCATGAATAACAATAGTTCCTGATCCAATGGCTTGCTTTAGGAAGTTTGGTATAACGGGTGGGTGAGACGCAGGTAGATGTTGTCCTGGTCCATAAGCGTTAAACACTCGCAAACTTACAGTTTCGATTCCCCACAGACTGCCAATCGTGCGCACATAGAATTCTCCTGCTAGTTTAGAGACTGCATAAGGGGATTGTGGAACTGGCGCAAATGTTTCCTTTAGCGGTTGTTCTTCCTGGTCGCCATAAACTGCCCCAGATGAAATATACACAACTCTGCGTACACCAACATCCCGCATGGCTTCCATGAGACTTACGGTTCCACCGACATTGACAGCATTATATTCGCGAGGATAAAGAACAGATTCTTGAACCGAAACGCGAGCCGCTAGATGATAAACGCAATCCACGTTTTGCAACAAAGTCCATAGTTTTGGTCTGTCATTTACATCGCCCCTTGTAAAATGCACGTCTTCAAAAAGTGCATTTGGGTCTCCGGTAGAGAGATCATCTAAACCTCTTACCTGATGTCCCTCTCTGGCTAGTTGATTGGCGAGTGCAGAACCCAAAAAACCTGCGGCGCCTGTAATTAGAAATATCATGCTTGGTTTTTCGCTTTTCTCTGTGTTTTTTTAGGTATTGTATAGATTTGTTTTCGCAAGAAT
>DUEG01000097.1 GCA_011176615.1 Anaerolineae bacterium
CGGGATTTGATGGATAATATCTTCCCAGCGGAAGGTGAGAAATGAATGAGCAAAACGAGAGCAAACCTTCATTTTTACGTAAACTAGTGCGGTTCTTGGTACGCTTCATTCTTATCTTAGTGGTTGGTGTAGCGCTAGGGGCGGGGTTGTATTATGGCTTTGTCAGTTTCTATAGCAAGTTCGTTCAACCATTGCAGGAGCACGAGAGCCGTTTGGATGCGCTTGAAGCCTATACGGCTGAAATTGGTGAGCAAACTAGCCTGCGCTGGGATGATTTGGAGACGCGCTTGGGGCGGGTAGAGACCTTAGCCGATACCCAAAAAGAGACTCTGGCAGATATGAACATGCGCTTGACGCGGCTTGAAACTTCGATGGCGGCAATGGAGGATGCGTTCACTTCGCAGAGCCAAGCATTCAGTGAGGTGCAGGGTACTGTGCAGGAGGCGGATTCCGCGATCGCTGCGTTAGAAGAGGATTTGAATAACTTGCAGGGTAATGTGGATGATTTACAAACAGCGTTGGATGACCTGAGCGCGGCGAGAGAAGCGGATAAAGAGGTGCTGTCCGGTCTATTGATGAACAGCGAGACTAATGATTCCCTTTTGGAAGCGCTTACGAAGGAAATGGAGGTGCTCAACGCGCTGGAACTGCTCACCCGCAGCCGCTTGTACCTTTCGCAAGGGAACATTCCTCTGGCTCGAGCGGATATTCAAGCGGCACAGGAACGGTTGACTGCTCTAACGCAAGAGGCAATCCCAGCCCAGGCGGAAGTGCTCGACCAGACGCTGGATCTACTTGATGATGCTCTGGCAAGGCTGCCACGTTTCCCGCTCCAGGCAGCTGATAAGGTGGAAGGAGCGTGGGATTTGTTAATCAACGGTTTGCCAGGGTTGGAACAAACAGTTATAAAAGAAGGTCAAAGCGAGCCTGTCGAAACGCCTACACCCACCCCTACACCTTAATCTGGGCGGCGGTTGTATGTAGGTTTCCTAGTGCGATAGAGGTCGTTTTAGTACATTGTTAATACTCGTCAAATGAGGTGCAAAAATGGATGAATTGAACCAACTTGAAACGGTACCGGAAGAGCCGACTGAGGAAGAAACAGTCTCAGAAGAGATGGTATCGAAAGAACAAGGCTTGGAAGAAGTGGGCGTAGAAAGCGCAGGCGCACTGGAAGAAGGGACACCTCCTGCTGAGGAATCTGCTGAGCAAACCGGACTGGAAGAGGAAGGTACTCAATATGAAGATGCTGCGGCGGTCGAGCAGATTGCCTCCCAGCCGCCGGTGGCTGAAAAACCTAAGAATAAATTTTGGCGGCGTGTCCTGTGGATCACAGTGGGATTAGTGGTCGCTGCGCTGATTGGCGCGGGTTTGACGTACAATTTCCTTTATATGCCGATGAAAACTGCATGGCAGGATACAAGTGTACAGGTGAATGTCGCTAATACAAAGATAGAATCTTTGCAAACTGAACTTTCAGATGCTCAAGCGCAGGTGGATGATTTAGAGGCACAGATCAGCACGCTTGAAGAGGAAAATGAGGTGGCATATGATGCGCGCATGGAAAGCGAAACGCATGTCATCCTGCTGCGTGTGTTGTCTGACGTGTATGCTGCCCGCCAGGCGTTGGAAGCAGAGGAATCACATACTGCTAGGTTGTTCCTGCTACGCGCTGGAAAGAAAATACCCCAATTAGGGGAATATCTGAGCAATAACTTTGATGTTATGCCGCAGGATATGGCAAACCTGAAGACACGGGTGACCTTGATCCTCAACGGGATGGAGAGCGATCCAGAAACGGCGCTCTTAGATTTGGATATCCTTGTAAACTCCTTGAGCCAGTTGGAGAACGCCTATTTTGCGGTGCCCTGATACCCCCTGAACCCTGAGAAATTGTCAAGTTCATTGAGCGCCTCCGGTTGGAGTTGACTATAACCTGTCCATACAGAACATAATTTCCATCCTTTCCACCCTGGTTGCACCACGGTTGCACCGGAAACCCACTCAAATCAACTGGTTTGGCGATTCGATTAATAAAATAAGAGCCTATTTTGATCTTCTAAAATGGGCTCATATTTTTATTCTGTGTTTTTCTATTTCCTTCAATGAAAGCGCGAACATGATCAACGCCACGACGCAGCTAAAGTATAAATGTATTTTATTCGTTTACATTTAAAATGACGTCTTGAGGGCTGGCGTTCGCGTTGAAAGTAAAAATTGAATCTAACCAGCCCACCAAGCGTTTGTTAATTTCAGAAAATCTCTGCGTAAATAATTCTGGGTAGCACAAATCTCCAGATAACTATTCGAAACATCAATCGCCTGAGGCAGACTCTGGTCGCTTGACCTCAAACCTTAGTTTCAGCCATTCCCAAATATTAGACAGGATATTTAGCAATTGCTCCTGATACGTGTAAACAAGCAACACAAACCCGATGGCGAAGATGATGCCCATTTGCCATTGGAGGGTGCTGCCAACTGTTGTCAGTAGATATCCCAGAATTGCCATGACAATGGGGGCTGCGGGAGCGGGCATTGAAGCCGGGGGTGGCATAAAAGTGTTTTCCAGGATTAAAGCCGGGGATGCCAATCTCGAAGCGAGGATGATACCGATCAAGCCGCTGATGAAGAGAGGCCAGCCTGCCCAGGTCAGGAGCATCTTCCGATCCCGTCCTAGAAGAGCCAAACCAATAACGAGCAAGAAGATGGGTACAATCCATAGTATGCGTGTTAGACTGCGCACGCGGTTCAATTGACCTTTGACAGTCAGCGCGCTTTCTTCATCCATATTAGCAGCCAGCTCTGCGCCAACATCAATGGATGCAGGGACATCAGCTTCGGCGATCATTTCACCCAGTAAATTGCCCAAATGTTCTCCTGCAGCTGGCCGTAATGCGATTAGTGGTTTACAGGAGATTAATGTCATTATATCTTCGGGGAACACACCATTTTCATAGTTCGCATTGACCTCATCGGTGCAACCGGGCAGCAGCAATGTGTTGTAAGCCCACAGGCCTATCTCGCTAGTATTTGCTTCCACCTCACTTATAATTGCCCCTGTGTCGATGACGATGTCGGGGTAGGAGGCATCATTCTCCAGCCACGTAAACAAAGCAGTCGTGACATCATCCACCAGTGCGGCTCTATCCTGCTCGTCTAATATAATGCTGACCAATTCAACATAGCCCTGATTGGGTGGCCCAAGCACCATCAACCGTGTCATTTCGTCCAATGGTTCACCATACCAATTTTGGAACCAGACGGCCTCACGAATTCGTTGGGGTAACACTTTATTTGATAAAGCAGAGTCCATCAATAAATCAGAGAGGTTATCCTGCGAAAACACATGTGTGCTGGTGTTGAATGCCAGCAATGATAGGGGCAAGGTGATAACAACAAACGCCAACAAAATGATTGAAATGGTTTTTCTAATTCTCATTTTTTATTACTCCCTTATGCACTTCTCACAATGCTGTAATGCCACACTATAGTGCCAAGCACCACGGGCAGGACAATGGAAAACAATCCAAAACCCATCCAGCCAGCACGCATTTCGTGTTCGATGATGGAGCCGAAGAACAGGTCTACCCCAAACACGAACGAAGAAGCACTGACACCCATCAATACCCAGCCAAACCAGTTGATTACCCAGCCGTTTTTTGTTTTATAAATCAGCCAGGCAATGCCCAATCCAATTGCAATTCCTAAAATTAAATTCATTGTTCTTTCTCCTAAGCTTTACCCTGATAGGAATCAATCCCCTCTTCAGGAATGTCCAAATCCCACCAGTCCTCCATTTCGGGGTCATCCTCTCTGATCAGGCCGTAGCCAAAAGCCTGGTCCATGTCGCTCAAAAAGTTGCCTGATGAGGGAACTATGACTGATGTGACCTTAGCAATTTCATGAAGGGCGGCTTTATCTTGTTTGCTCCAGGGGCATACAGACAAACAAGTAGAACAATAATTGCCGCGTTCTGTAATATATTTTGCACACTTTAGATTATCTTCAAAATAGACTTTCTTTCCCGAGGCTTGGAAGGCATTGGCTGGAATCCAATAGGGTTCATCCGCCATACTTAGAGCCCCGGCGGGACATTCAGAAGCGCAAATCTTGCATGTCTTGCAGAATTCTTGCAAACCAAAGTCAATCGGTTTGTCAGGAGCCAAAGGTAAGTCAGTTAAGAAACCTGTAATGCGAATATTGCCGCCAAAAATTGGGTTGATCAAGCGATTCATCCGGCCTAATTCGCCCAATCCTGCTTCCAGGGCAAAAGGAATGATAGGCCCAGCGGCCAGTAATTCTGCATATCCATAATCCAGCCCTTTAATAAAACGCGCCATTTGAACGCCCGCATTAAACATCCTACTATAAGTAGCTCTGTCTCCTGCTGCCCCTAATTCGGATTGATTACGAATTAGTAAGTCTCGGGGTCCCTGAGTGATAAGCAAGACCACATATTTATATGATTCTGGAATACGAAAAGACATGTTTTTTATATCCATAACAGGTTCCGTAATACCAGGCTCAAACTTCACGTAAGGATAAATCCAATCTGGATTTAACTTGGTAAAACCTACCATAGAAGCCCCAAACTGGATCCCAGCCGCTTCCAATACCCGGGAGGCTTCTTCCGGGCTTGCTTGCCATGGGTCCAGATCAAAATCCCGAGGGGGATGAAGGTTATAAGTAACTAATTCTTCATGATTCTTAATCTTCACAGTACGAGGCGAGTCAAATGATCCCATGGAACCCAGAGTCATGTCTGAGTGCAAGGCATAGTGCAAAGCCAGATCAGGCAAGGTGCGTCCAGGGATATTATTGATAATTCCTTCTTTAACGTATTCTTTTGCTTTACTGTTATTAATGTCCCATTCCTCATCAGGTATCATTGCTTGGGCATAGGTTGCAAAGGTAACCATTGGTGGTTTTGTGGCAATATCCGGATTCACCTCTGTGGTGATCTTGTCTACAGTTTTTACCCACCAAGGGTATTTATATTTACGTTTGTGGGTGGTCAACCCATTGGTATTTGTACGGTCAGGTTTTGCCCCTACAGGGTTTACCCTCGTTATGGAGGCGACCCCAGTCGCCCCCATTATCGCGCCAACCCCTTTGAGAAAGTCTCTCCGAGAGAGTCGGTTATTTCTTTTTCTATCCGACATAAATATCTCCTTCATCAGAATTCCGTTTGACTTCTTGACAATAAACAATATGCAATATATGTTACAATATGTATTGTATCTATTAAGATTGGATAGTCAATTGCCAATCACCAGATGATGAAACTTAAGTAACAGGTGTATCTTTATGAGTATTAATCAAAATGATTTGAGGGTGATAAAAACCAAACGCAATTTACGAGAGGCATTTATCCGCTTGCTTTTGCAGAAAAGGTATGATGCGATCTCGATCCAGGATATTGTCACTGAGGCACAGACAGCCAGGGTGACTTTTTACAGGCATTACAAAGACAAAGAACAGCTGCTGGTCGATTGTGTGAATGTGAACTTCAAGGAATTGGTGGAGCGGATGAGCCAGATTACAACGGAGGATGTCTTCAATCATAGATATCAAGCGCTGTTACTTTTTTATAAACATATCCAGGAAAAGGAAACCTTGTACAAGATCCTGTTCTCAAGTTGGGGTACTCGGGTCGTAATCGAGCAATTTCGAAAATTATTTGCAGAGATGTCAAAAGAAAACATAGCAGAACAATTCCATGTGGATAAATGGCGGGTGCCAATACCAATGGATATTGTTGCCTATCATTTTGCCAGTGCTCAAATTGGCACGGCGATCTGGTGGCTCGAAAATAATCAACCCTACCCACCGGAATATATGGCTAAAGTCTCTCTCTGGCTAACCTTAGCGGGCGGTCTTCGCTTGTTTGGAGAAGATGAGTTCTACATTCCCCCTCCATCAATTCCAGAAAAACCGGAGTGAGGATATTTTAGGCAGCGAAATTCCAGGAAACGGCGATTTTGCGCTGGTGGAACAAGCGGTTGTGAAGGAAGGCGAAAGCGAACCTGTCGAAACGACAAATGTGGTTAACATAAACCTCTTACCAATTGGTATACGAATAATTTTCACTCATCGCTTAAGAGCACGCTTGGGCACCTAACATGGTGGCTCACGTGCTGCGGGGCGCAAGCGATGGCGGCTCAACTACTGTCATTGGATCTCCATAGCCATACGTTGGCTGTTCCAATGGCTAAATAACCCAATAATTCTTCAGGTGAATTATTTTGATAACCCGCATAAATTCCATTACCAAGTTTTTCGAGTCAATCTGCTTGTGGCAAGGCTAGGGATAAGCGAGGGATGATATCTATCTGAGATAGATTTAATCCTGCTACCTATGCAATCAGGATTGTCAGGATAGCAAAGACACCTAGATAGCGTCCAAACTTTTCTTCGGGTACCTTTATTTATTTGATGTTCCTTAGAAGATTATTTAGTTTGAAGTTCGGTCAATAAATTTTGTGCCTGTTGTTCCTGGGCAATCAGTCCAATCTTGTTGAATATACCAATGGATTTGTGACAATCATTAATTGCCTCATTAGTTTGCCCCGTTTCTTTGTAGTTTAGAGCGCGCAGAAAATATTGCTCCGCAAGGGTTTGTAAATCCTTTTCTTTTTCCGCCACTTGAATAGCCCTATCGATATATTGGTTCGATCGTTCACGCTCTCCCAAATCAGCATAAATTGCGCCTAACCGTCCAGCCAGTCGTCCTTCTAGGATTTTCCTTTGCAAGCGGACTGAAAGGTTCAAGGCAAGCTGGTATGCATCCAAACTTTTATCCAGTTCTCCAATTTGGTAAAAAGTATCAGCAAATTGCCCAAGCAGAACTAGTTCTCGTTCTTTGTTTTTCTCAAACCTTACATTATCCAGTTCCTTTTTGATTTCATCAAGAGCATCTGAGAAACGTTCTTCTTTTATCAAGCAGGTTATCAAAATATCTTTGATAGGGCTTGGATCCGCGGGGGTTTCCAATTCATTCATGAGTTCCAAAGCCCGGCGGGCATATTGAATTGCCAATGCAGTATCACCCTTGGCAAAACAGCCCTTAGTCAGATATTGAAGGGCATTGGATTCCAGTTTCTTGTCATCAACCTCAGTTGAGATTTTCAACACCTGCTCAAAAACTTTGATCAGTGAGTCGTACTGGGAAATGTTGTTATAAAGGACACCCAGGTTATTAAGATAACCGGCTTCAGATTTTCGGTCACCGATTTTTTTTGCAATTTGAACTGCAAGTGTATAAGTCTTGATTGCATCCTCAATATTGGCTACTTGCAAATATGTATGCCCGACATTGCCGAGTTGCGTCAACTCTCGAGATGAATCTCCCATTTGCCGAGCAACCGAAAGGGCCTCATTTAATTTTTCCATGCTGCCTGCCGGATCGCCGGTGGAAGCAAGAATTAATCCAAGATTACCAAGTGCATCGCATTTATATGCGTTATTTCCAATTTCCTCTGCAAAATCTAAAACCCTTAAAAAACACTCCTGCGCTTTGATAAAATCATCGCTTTCGAACAGAATCACCCCGCGCTTTCCAAGATAACTAGCCAGGCTGGTTTTATCATTTTCCTGCTCAGCAATTTCTATAGCCTCATCAATGATTCTTAATGCTTCATCTAACTTGCCAGTTGAATAGAATGCTAAACTTAAATTTGCTTTTGCTTGACATATTTCTTTGAAGTCCCCAACTTTCTCTGCTTCCAACAATGCTTGTTGGTATGCTTCCAGTTCAATAATTGCATCATTCATAGATCAATCCCAAAACAGTAAAAACTTCCTTTAAAAACTTTCTTTGCCAAGAGGTATGGCTTGCACACCCCTTGGCAAAGATATTGGTTTTTATGCTTCCTTCCTAAGCCTTGGTCTTCCCAATCCGCAAGATGCGGAGAACGATAAACGCTAAGATGACCAATACTGGTACGCTGAATATCAACAGTTTCCAACCAGCAGCGCTTTCCCCTTCCCCCATTAGGGTAAAGGGGGCAGCCAATCCCATCAAAACAATGATGTACCAGATCGTCGCGATTAGCCATTTCCACCAGGTCATGACGATGCCAGCATCTTTGAACCATTCGATGGCGCCCAAGACAATCAGCACGGAGACCGCGCCAATCAAGATCCAAACAACAAACGTGAAATCAAATACGCCCAAGAACATTTCACTACCTCCTATTTACAAAGATCGTGCGGATCAGGTGGATTAATATCGAACCATGTATCAACGCTCAACCAATCTGGCGCTGGACGGTAACTCGCAAAACATCCCTCCGGTGGGCGTTTATATGCACTTGCTTCTGGTGCGTCGAAAAGCGCTTTTTGCAACCAGATCAATGAGTTATTAACCAGACCGGTAGGATCAAGTGGATCTGCTACTCTAGCAATTCCATGCACCCAATTATCTTTTCGGCTGAATGGGCAAGCAGCAATACACAGCCTGCAACCTAACGGTCCCATTGATTCCATCCAGAATCCGAAACATTTTGAATTGTCTATATCCCAATGCTGTATACCACGGGAAACCATTCCTTCCGGGGTGTCCGCCATGCTGATCGCTCCAGATGGGCATAATTCCGCACAAATCTTGCAGTCTTTGCAAAAGTCGGTTACTCCAAAATCAATTGGTTTGTCAATTGTCATTTCAAGTTCAGTGGTTATTGTAGCCAAACGTATGTTGCCACCTGTTTCAGGGGTGACAACACATCCCATCCGCCCCCATTCCCCAAGCCCAGCCTGAACAGCAAAAGGTGTCACAACCATATCATAATCCAGTGGTGGGCAATGCCAGCGGGAGGCATACCCAATCCGCTTGAGGAAATCAGCCGTTCTCCATGCTGCGTATCGGACGCGTGTATAGGCATCCATACTGTCGCCATACTGAGGGTTAGATACCAGTTGATCCCATTCGTGGGGTATACCAAGAACAATCACAAATTTCCAATGCTCTGGTACGGGAGCAGGCTCTGGTCCCGGTTGAATTCCCCTGATCATAGAATAGACATAATCCGGGTTAATCGTGGTAATGCCAACCACCGTAGCACCGTAAAGGTGAGCTATTCTTTTGATAAGTTTAGCAGCATGGTCCGGATCTTTAAACTTTAGCAATGTGCCGCGTTCTTCTCTCGCTTTGTTTACCTCGCGTAAGTCCACTAAATGACCATGGTCGTAATATTGATAATCGGATACTTCTGGGGGTTCCGTGATATCAGGGGGAACGTGACCTGATTCCGTATTCATTCCATTAGTGGCTTCCCAGGCGCCGAAATACGCTAGGGAAAGGGCAAAATGGTCATCATATTTTTCATGATTAGCAACCCAAGTAGGAATGTTGACCGTTAAAACCTCGTAATCGGTTGCAAAACGATCTTGACCACGAGCCTCATAGGCAGTGTAATAGGCATCCAGGTCTGGCCCTAGATTAAGCGCGGCGCGTCCATCCTCGGGTGTCCAATCCGGGTTGTTTGCCAAGGCTGCCGCAATCCGATCTGAGCGGGCTGGGGGTATATCAGTCGCCGGATTGGGTCGTTGTGTTTTTCCAACTATAGGAAAGTATTTTTCATACAATTCCTCTACACCGGAAAGTTCGAATGGTTTGCGATTAAAATACTGTGTATCACCTTCAAAATCTTCCCAGCCGGTGTAAGTATCAGAACTTTTGCCTTCCTTGTATCCCAATGCAGGGATAGCAATAGCCTGAGCAGCTACACCAAC
>DUEG01000098.1 GCA_011176615.1 Anaerolineae bacterium
GCGGCTTTTTGCTTTCCAATAGCGTATGCGCATCTTATGCAAATATTTCCGTTCTTCGTCTATCGTCATTCGTTCCTCGTATTTTTCCATCGTTCCCTCGGTAACATTTTCTTTTGAAAGAACGATAATACTTCAGTAACATTTTATTTGATAGAACGCGATAGGTACACGCGAATATCCCTCTTCGTCGAAAAATAAACTTTGCTTTTCAATAGGTCAATGAAAAAATCGAATTGCCTATATAATTAACAACATATAAAATCAATCATTAAGAAATGCTTTATACCAGAAGTATATCTTTCAAACGGAGAACAATATGAATGAAGCAATCATCGAAACCCATGACCTAACGGTCTATTATGGGCGGCATCGGGGGATCATCGGTGTGAATTTAAGCGTACAGAAAGGGGAAATCTTTGGGTTTTTAGGACCCAATGGAGCAGGGAAAACGACGACCTTGCGCGTATTACTTGACTTGATTAGACCAATAGCAGGCACAGCGCATATTTTCGGTCTGGATTGTCAAAGAAATGGCGTTAAAATTCGCCAACTGGTCAGCTATCTACCAGGAGAGCTCAATCTTTATGCAAATCTTACAGCGGAGGAATACTTAAAACTCCTCTCCAAAATACGAGGAATAAATGGGGATCAATCATACCGTCAAGAACTTTGCGAACGGCTAGGTCTCGACACTTCCAGGAAAATACGCGAATATTCACGGGGCAATAAACAAAAAATCGGTATCGTATCTGCGTTCATGAACCGTCCTGAATTATTGATCCTTGATGAACCAACTACTGGTTTAGACCCATTTGTGCATCAAACAGTTTTAGACTTAGTTCGAGAAATCCGAGAAGCAGGACATACCGTGTTTTTCTCCTCGCATGTATTATCAGAAGTTCAAGATGTTTGCGACCGTGTAGGAATCATCCGCAAAGGGCGCTTGATTGTCACAGAGAAAGTGGAAGACATGATCCGCCAGAACTTTCGAAAGATTCGGATTACTTTTGCAAAACCGATACAATGGAAAATCCTAGAAATGCCTGGGGTGCATTTGACTGAACAACAAGATAACCATTATACATATGAAGTAAAGGAAAATATGCAAATTTTTCTAAAGAAAGCAGCATCGCTTCCACTCCTAGACATTGAAACACTTTCTGTAACTCTTGAAGAGGTTTTTCTAAAATTTTATGGTAAGGAAGGAGTTTCAACCCATGCTTAGCCTAATCATCCACGAAATCAGAATCCGACGCGGTGCCATTTTGGGATGGGGGTTTGGTACTGCCGGTTTTGCTTTACTATATATTTCTATCTACCCGCAATTTGCTGACCAAATGAGCGCCTTTCAAAATATCTTGGACTTGCCAATCTATCAAGCCTTAGGTGTTACCTCGATGAGCACATTTTCCGGTTATGCTTCCTCAACCCTATTGAACTTTCTACCGATAATCTTGGGTATTTACGCCTTGATCACCAGTACATTTACACTTGCAGGAGAAGAAGATCGCGGCACCTTGGAGATCCTGGTCGCCTTACCATTGGCACGATGGCAAATCGTTATCGCCAAAAGTATTGCGCTGATCATCACAGTTTTACTCATCATGCTGTTTACAGAAGTAGGTGGATTATTGAGTTTATATCTCGTTCTCCAACAAGTAAATGTTGATGTCAGTACCTTTCAATTTGCGATCGTAATTATAAATGCGCTACCAATCACTTACTTCTTTATGATGTTGGGCTTATTTCTTGGCGCATTTCTGCCTACCCGCGGTGCTGCAAGTATGATGGCAACTGCAATCCTTATCATTTCATACCTTGGTAACAACCTCTTTCGTTTGGTTGAAAGTTTGCAAGAATGGCGCAGGTTTTTCCCTTTCTATTACTATGATTCAACAACTCGGGTTTTCCAAGAAGGCATACAGATTGGGGATGTATTGATACTACTCAGCGGAGCACTATTATTCTGGTTGCTGGCTATTGCCAGTTTCAACCGCCGTAATCTCATGACACATGCCTGGTTCTGGCAACGCCCCTATCCCTCAAAACACCAATCTATTGAATCAATAAATCATTAAAAGACCTAAGCAATTTGCTATCATCAATTCCCTAATTGTTTTCTCTCAGTGAATCACGATTGATTTAATATCATGGTTTGTCGCCTTAGTCTTTTCAACAATGCGGCATTAAGACCCACTTACATTGCATCGAGTGCCTTCCTGTGGTAAAATCCAATCCGCTTGGGAGGGGAAACTCCCGAACGGATTTCCGTTGGAGGGATGGCCGAGTGGACTATGGCGGTTGTCTTGAAAACAACTGTGGGTGTAAAGCCCACCGGGGGTTCGAATCCCTCTCCCTCCGCCTTAACAATTCATGGGGAGGTGCCAGAGTGGTTGAATGGGGCCGCCTGCTAAGCGGTTGTCGGGGCAAAAACCTCGACCGCGGGTTCGAATCCCGCCCTCCCCGCCAGACCCCATCGCACATTTTTTACCCTCATAATGTTGTGAATAGATTCATTGGTTTAGAAACCTAGGGCGCATTTTCTGGTTACACAACGGTTATCTCGATGAGCGGTTTTTTCCGCTCATTTTTTAATCCTCTTCCTTTTAAAGTAATCCGGTTTACAATAAGTTTGGTATGTCTGATTTTTATAAACCCTCAATTGAACAAATCGATTTAATCATCATCGGCTCAGGACCTGCTGGTCTATCTACGGCGTTACACTTATTAAAAGAAGATCAATCCTTGAAAGAGCGTCTGATCATCCTCGAAAAGGATAGTCACCCAAGGCAGAAACTTTGCGGTGGTGGGATTACACGTTATGGATTATGGACTTTAAAAAGCCTAAATATCCCATACCCGTTACCCATCCCATTCGCTGTTGTGGAAGACATCCAAATTCATTATCGCAACCAAACTTTGCGTCTAAGCGGTGACCCTCTCTTCCATGTTTTCAACCGGGTCGAATTCGATAGTTACCTTTTGTCCGTGGTCAAAGAAAGGGGTATTAAAGTAAGAGAGAACGAAAAGGTTCTAGAGATTTCTTATAAGCCAGAAGGGGTTATCGTCAAAACAGAGAAAAACACTTATCTAGCCAAAATTATTGTAGGTGCAGATGGATCGAAGGGAATAACCCGGAGGTTACTTACAAAGCGCTCAAAACACAATTATGTGGCGCGTGTTCTTGAACTTAAATATCCATCAGAAGAAAAATCGCCCTTATTTCTGGAAAAGCAAGCGCATTTTGATTTCACGCCAGTTACGCGACATCTACAAGGATACATCTGGTCTTTTCCATCCTGGGTAGATGGCAAACCGATGCTCAATCTGGGCATTTATGATGCCAGGGTGAACAAAAAAGGGAAGAAACCAAATCTGCTCCCACTCCTCGAAGGATATTTGACCTCCCTAGGTTTTGACATGAGCCATATCAATATCATGGGACATCCTATCCACGGATTTCATCCACTTAATCATTTTGCTGCACAGAGGACAATTCTGGTCGGAGACGCAGCAGGTGCCGACACGTTGTTCGGAGAAGGAATTGCGCCAGCCCTGGGGTACGGAGAAACGGCAGCGCAAGCAATCATGCACGCCCTTAAAAGCAACGATTTTTCTTTCAAAAATTACCGGCTTCAGTTGCTACGCTCCAAGGTTGGACGCTATTTGATGTTACGATGGCTTGGCGCTGCTGTAAGTTATCGTTTCTCTGAATTCCCCTTGTACATGCACGCGCTCCTCGCAGTTGGCAACCTTTTAGCACATTTCTGGCACCCAGGAGCCCTTGACAATGTTAACCGAACCGATACTAAAAAAATAGAAAGAATTCATCACAATCACCAAATGAGGACCTGATATGAATTTAAACAAAGTTCAAATTATGTTGACTAATGACGATGGGATACGCTCGCCAGGATTATGGGCTGCTGCAGCAGCCTTAGAAGCCCTGGGCTTTGTTACCGTCGTGGCACCCAGAGAACAAAGTTCAGGGATGGGGCGCAGCCTACCCACGACTTCTGACGGGATCATCAAACCCGAAGAAGTTACCGTCAATGATAAAACATGGACTGTTTACGCTGTTGGGGGCACACCTGCGCAAGCGGTATTACACGGCGCGTTGGAGGTCATGCAAGTCAAACCTGCGCTAGTTGTATCGGGCATCAACTATGGAGAAAACGTAGGTAGTGGTGTTACCATCTCCGGGACTGTTGGGGCTGCCCTTGAAGCCGCTTCGTTAGGCATCCCCGCCTTAGCAATCTCATTGCAGACCGCTGTCAAAGAACATTTGTCGTATTCTAAAACGGTGGATTTTACGGCAGCAGCATATTTTGCAACCTATTTCAGCCGACTAATACTCGAACGTAAAATGCCCGAGGATGTCCATGTACTCAAAGTAGATGTTCCCCGCGACGCGACTCCAAATACCCCCTGGAAAATAACCAAAGTTTCACAAGCACGTTATTATGATGTATTTCCACCTAAGAAAAGAGATTGGAATAAACCTGCCAGGATCGGTTATCGCATGTCCCGCGATTTAGGAAAACTAGATCCCGATTCGGATGCATATACTTTACAAGTCTTGGGAATGGTATCTGTAACCCCTTTAAGCCTGAATATGACTTCCAGAATTGACCTAAAAGCCTTTGAACGAAGCCTCAAAAAAGGCGATTAATGACCGTCTTTTTGATTTAACAATGTCAGCATCTCATTGTGAATATATGGATTTGCTGCCAAGACTGTGATGGGTATGTCCATAAAAGTATCTTTCCCATGGATATCTGTCATGATTCCACCCGCTTCCTTTACAATCAATGCCCCTGCAGCCACATCCCATGGCTTTAATTTAATCTCCCAATACCCGTCAAACCTGCCGGCTGCCACATAACACAAATCCAAGGCTGCCGCCCCCAACCTGCGCACGCCTTGCGTACGCATGGAAAACATCGCAAAATTGTCAAGATTTGTATCAACACCTTCCCAAATATCATAAGGAAAGCCTGTTACAAGCAAAGCGTTCCCCAACATTTTCGCACTGGATGGATGGATCGGATTTTGATTAAGGAACGCCCCGCGACCCCGTTCGGCGCTGAAGCATTCATCTCTCATCGGGTCATACACAACACCAATCTGCAACACCCCCTTCACTGCATAGGCAATCGATACAGCAAAGATAGGTACTCGATGTGCATAATTCACCGTGCCATCAAGCGGATCAATATACCAAACACGCTCAGGATTCCCTGCGACCTCACCGTTTTCTTCAGCAAGGATATGATCATTTGGGAATCTCGCCTGAATTTCCTTTACCAAAAAGGCTTCAGATTGGCGGTCAATTTCCGTTACCAGGTCTATGACACCCTTATGACCTACAGTATGCGGTTTTCCATAGCCTTCTCTAAGGATTCTTCCTGCTTCGACTGCAATCATTTCTACATTTTCAAGTTGCGATTTCATATTTACACTCACGAGAAAACCTCCCGCAACTTCACCTTGCTACAGGAGGTGGATAGAAGAAATTATAACCCACATACAAACTATTGGATTTGTTTCTCCCACCAATTTCACTTTCTATTCCTTTAATTCGCGTTAATAAGAGAAATCTCAACGCTTGCCCTCAATTTCCGAAGATAATTGTTCAAAGAAATTTTCCATATACTGATGCCTTTCTTCGGCGATTTTCTTTCCAGCCTTTGTGAACAAACGCTCCTTGATGTTCCGTAATTTGAACACGTATTCGTGATACGGTGTGTACGGTTCATTGGATTCCCTTATACCCGTCTCAATAAATGACAGCGAGGGCTTTCGAATCAAAGGGGCACCTGCCTGCACGGCATAGGCAACTGCTCGAATAATGCCTATCGCACCTATGGCATCCAACTTATCAGCATCAAATACAACCATTGCCTCGATTGTGCTTGGTTTCTCTCGGTTGTCTCGAAAACGGTGCGCTTTAATACAATGTTGGACAGCCGAAATTCTCTCCGGCTTCCATCCCTCAGATGCTAAAACCTCCCCAGCAAAAGATGCTGCTGCATATTGGTGAATGTTCCGATCTCCGCCTTTCTGCTTCCCGGCAACATCGTGGAGCAATACGGCTGCACGCACGATTTCCAGGTCAGCCTTTTCTTCCTCTCCAATCCTTTCAGCCAATCGATAAACACGTACGATATGGTCAAACCCATGGACTGGATCATCCTTTGGATACCAATCCTGAGCCTTTTCGAGTGTAAGCATATTTAAATCCAAAACCTAAAAGATATTTAAGTAGGAGAGCAATGCCAATACCCCTCCGAGCAGAAGGATTGCCAAACAACCACAAGAAAACAACTTCAAAGTGATCTTTAATATGAATTTGAGAACTACCCACAGGATTGCAAGAACTAAGATGAGCATTAATATTCCAAAAATATGATCAATCATCATAACCTCAGTTGGTAACTATTTTTCCCTTTTTAATCACAGTATGCACGAGATTTGTTCCAAACCGATACCCTATATGACGGTAATCGGGAATATCCAATAATAACATATCGGCTTGCTTCCCTGGCTCAATTGAACCTACACGGTCTTCCATTCGAATAGCAAAGGCGGCATTGATCGTTGCTGCAGCGATGGCTTGCGCAGGCGTTAATTTGAGATAGCGACAAGCAAGCGATATTGCAAATTGCATATTCTCACACCAGGCTGTTCCAGGATTAAGATCCGTCGCGATCGCCAAAAATCCTCCTTCTTCCAGAATTGTTTTTGCCGGCGTGTAAGCATCCTCCGCCAAGCCAAAAGGAGTACATGGCAAGGAAACTGCGACAGTATTAGATTTGGCTAGCACATCGATATCTTTCTTCGAGGTCACAACAAGATGATCTGCAGATACTGCCCCCAGTTCTGCGGCTAATCTCGCCCCGCCGAGATTATCAAACTCATCAGCATGGATTTTAAGCGGAAATCCCAATCGTTTGGCTGTCATTAAAATACGCCGAGACTGCGCCAAATTAAATGCTCC
>DUEG01000099.1 GCA_011176615.1 Anaerolineae bacterium
GCGGCTGTTGGAGAAGATGTAAATCCCATTCAACATGCTGCCTTTGAGGGTTTGCAGGTCCAATAGGTCAGCGATGTCCGTAAGGCTGAAGGCTAAGATGGTTTGCTCAGGGTGACGACTCACTGCTTGAGGTGAGATCATCTTGGACGCGTAATGTTCTCGGACGATCTGCTCCCAGCGGTTTTGACTGCTCTTTGGATCGGTGTAAATTGCAAGGTGGTCGTCTTCCATCAGATCCCCAATTAATCTGGGGTCAGCCAGGTGCATCGCTCGGACGAGATAAGCGTCTCTGGGCTGTAATAAAAGTCGACGATCTGTACGACGGGCAATTTCAAGAAAGATTTCCAGCCGTTCGACATTACGGGGAGCAAAATCTGCGATGATCAACTTCCCCCCAGCGGTCTGGGCTGCGTGGAGGCATCTATCGAAGACCTCGCTTTCCGTTGTCTTGTTTGGGGTCGTGAGCCGTGTCCCTTCGGAGATCAGTACAGTAGGTTGTAACTTCGCTAATTCCTCAGCAAAAGTAAAGGAAGTTTGGGCATGACGACCATGGAAACGCAGGTCCCCTGTGTAGGCGACCCAACCGCTTTGTGTTTCTACAGCACAGCCCGCCGCGCCGTATATCGAATGGTCAACAAGCCAATAGCGCAAATTAATGCCTGCGGGCATGGCGGTCAGTTCTGCTTCGTACGTGCGTGTTTTGGATGGAGAGGTGAACCAAAATGCATGCGCATTGTCTAATGGGTCGTCTGAGGGATTGCCACGTGGTTTCGAATCCAGGAATACCCATGGACGTGCGAGGATTTCCTTTGCGCCTTTGGTGGTCAACATGCCTTCCTTGTTCAAATGATAGGGACTGGCGTACGGCGCGCCTTGACTGTTCGGGCTGACATCTACTAACACTTTGGCGATAAAAGCAGTCATTGCCGTGCTTGCGGCTGGGATGTTCACATCGGTGTAGCACAAGTCTTGGATATGGTCCTGATGGGCGTGTGAAAGAAAGACAAGGTCTACAGGAGGGGCATTCTCCCGCCGCATATCGCGGGCAATCCCAGGGAAGTGCGCTGCCCATGTATCCCAGAATGTTTGAATTTCTTTTTCGGATTGTGCGACTAAATAGCGAGGCTTTCTCTGTCTACCAGTGGGAGGAATTTCTTCAACAATCAGCCTTTCTGGCGTTAAAGAGGGAATAAGGTCTTTCCGTAGTAAGCCACGCAGGGGAGGCAAAATACCTAGAGAGAGAAAATCAAGAATACCACGCGCTGAGCGTTGTTTGACGAATACGCCATCGAAAAAACGCCCATAGCGCCCGAATGGCTTCCCAAAATCGAAGAATATGCGTTTTTCTCCATCTTCGAGGAGAATCTTGCTCCCACCAATCTCTTTTACGGCTCCGTAAGGGGTGATTCTTGGTACCATTGCAAAGCCTCCTTGGTTATTAAGGTTTGCGTGCGTATCAGACTATTTTATTCTACTATCTTTGGGGAAATTCTGGTTGGGGAAAATCTCGATTTTCCCCTTCAATCGATTAACATCGTTTTTAGATCGCTGATGTGTTTTATAATGGTGCATTCTGCTTCAGGGAACAAATCGTTTTCGTCGTAAAGTACTGGTATCAACCCTGCGTTGCGCGCGCCCAGGACATCGGAATAGTAATTATCCCCCACATAGATTGTGTTTGGTGCGGAAGACCCCGCTAAATTGAGGGCATGAATGAAAATACCACGCTTAGGCTTCCATATTTGGATATCACCAGCCACGAAGGAGAAGTCGAAGTATGCATTAATACCCAGTTCTTCCAGTAATTCATCCACGGGGTTGGATCGGTTGGAGACCAAACCAAGCGTATAACCATTGTCCTTCAACGCTTGTAAGGTAGGGTGAATTTCATCAGCCAATCGGTTTTCCGGTTTGTAGGCATCTTTCATGTAGCCCATTAATTTGGTGGCTAATTCTCCCGCTTGTACTTCCGAACAGCCAAATACTGTTAAATAACGTTGGATATACTTTGTCCAAAACGCTGCATCGTTGGTGTGTTCCTGATAATCTGCATACAATTCAGGTGATTGCGCCCAGTAATAATGTGCCCAGCGGGCAGCGATCTTACGTTTTTGTATGTTGTCGGCTATGCCCAAGGTGACCGCTTGGTCGAGCAGTACATCATTAGCATTTGGATGATTAAAGCGTAACGTCCCATCTAAATCAAAAAGGATCGCTTTAATTGGTTGATTGATTCGGTTAAGATTTCTCATTTTTCTGGATGGGTTTCCCCTCTTGAACTTTTGTTAAGATAAGGCAATATACATGATCAGGCATTGCGGGCGATTATACCTTAAAAGAGCAATGTTAGGGCAGAAATCAGCGGTTTTCTTGAAAAGAATATCTTATCCGCCGATGAAAGACATTTCTACTTTAGGAAGATCGCTTGTTTTATTGGAGCGAATCTCTGAATAATGGTCTACACGTGCTTCCCATATTTTAACGATGGCTTGAAAGATCTTGTCATCAGTTGCCCCGCTGCGTAACATTCCCCGCAGGTCAAATGGATCGACACCAAACAAACAGGTATATAAACCGCCCTTGGCAGACAGGCGGATACGTGTGCAATCCCTGCAAAAAGGTTGGGTTACGGAAGCGATGATGCCAATTTCACCGCCCCCATCTTTGTACAAATAGCGGCTGGCGACCTCGCCGCGATAGTGTGGATCTGCTGGAATGAGTGGGTGAACCTTGTTAATGGTTTTGATAATTTCCCCGGCAGGAACAACGTCATCCATCCGCCAACCGTTGGTTGTACCGACATCCATGAACTCGATATAGCGCAGGATATGCCCTGTACCTCGAAAATGCTCTGCCATTGGGACGATATCTTTTTCATTCACGCCGCGTTGGACGA